>NZ_JBHXME010000037.1:0-66983 GCF_042721125.1 Streptomyces sp. NPDC058469 | reverse complement strand
TGTCATTGATCAGCAGGAAGTCGTGCTGGAGTGCGCGGATGTCCTCGCCGGGACTGGTCCGCGCGGCGGCTACGGCCAGGTCGAGGTTGATATGCGCGTTCACGCCGAGGATCAGATGCTGGACGATGACCGTGTCGGCGTCGTCGAGCAGCCCGAACGTCTCGCGCCAGCAGCGCGGCCCGCTCCGGTCACGGCGCCAGGCGTCGTACGCGTCGAAATAGCGGTTGCCGAAGAGCGTGTCGAAACGGTCCATCCGGGGGCCGTCCTCGAACTGCCCGGCGTGGATGGCCTTACGGATCTCGACGGTCACCTGCCGGTACAGCGCCGCGAAGTACCCGACCCGGTCACCGGCGCGGGTCGCCTCCCGCACGATCCCCGCAAGCCCGTCCACGACCTCGTCGATGTTCTGTGCCGCTATGCCAGTGGTGCCCGCCATGCCCAACTCCCGTCCCACAGTGGCTCGTTCGGCCCGCGCCCCGGCCGCTGTCCGCAGTGCCGGTCCCCGTCCTACCACCGCGCTCCGGAAGTTGAGCCTGTTTTCTCAACCTCCCTTCGACGTCGGGTGCTTGATCACCGCTGGACCGATGCGGTGAGGCGTCGTAGCGAGGCATGGGCGGGTGGGCCCCAGGTGGGTTTGCCCCCGGGGCGCCCGTGGTCGCCGGCGTGGCCGATGTGGAGGCCGGCGAGGGCGCGCAGCACCGCACAACCTCGGGCGCGGCGCAGGGTCGCCGCGTCGGGAGCGGGACGGTAGGCCTCGTGGAACAGATCCGCCGCGCCGTCCGGCAGCAGGATCCACGCGGCGGCGAGGTCGTAGGCGGGGTCGCCGGCGAAGAGGTCGCCGAAGTCGATCACGCCGGAGAACGTGCCGTTCCTGGTCAGGACGTTGGCCGGATGCAGGTCGCCGTGGAGCCACAGCGGCGGGCCCGCCCACCCAGGCGCGGCTACGGCGTCCTCCCAGACCGCGCGGACGGCGTCCGGATCGGGGATCAGACCCAGCTCGCTGGCCGAGGCGAGCCCTCGGGTGAAGCCTCCGGCGTGGTCGGCCAGCGGGCCCCCGCGGCCCCGTCTCTCGGGCGCCCCCTCGGGGGCGGGGCGGTGGAGCGCGGTCAGGAAGGCGGCCAGGGCTACGGCCGCCTCCTCGGCGCGCGTCGCGGGCGCGCGGTCGGCGGGCTCACCCGGTACCCAGGTGGTGACGAGCCAGGGGCGCGGGAACCGTTCGGAGGGTTCACCGAGGCGCTGCGGGACCGGGATCGGCAGCGGAAGGTGCGGGGCGAGACCGGGCAGCCAGGTGTGTTCCTTGCGCAGCAGCTCGTCCGCGGATTCCGTCATCCACGGCAACCGGACGGCGAGTTCGTCGCCGAGCCGCCACACCTGGTTGTCCCAGCCGAGCGCGCCGAGCCTCAGGGGGCGGTCCGCCAGGTCGGGGTGCTGCTCGCGCAACAGATCCCGGATCAAGGCCTCGTCGATGTCCGTCTCCGTGGCTGCCATCGGCAACCACGGTAATGGGCAACAACGCCAGTCGGGCGGCGAGTTGGCTGGAGATCGAAGGACCGGGAACGGCCTGAGCGCGGCGCACGCACACGCGCGCCGCGCTCAGCACAGGCAGGGGGAGACCAGCTCCCGGAGAAACAGGTCGAGGACTACTCCTCGACCGTAAGTCCCTTCCGCAGGCGCACCAGTGTCCGCGACAGCAGCCGCGACACATGCATCTGCGAGATGCCCAGCTCGTCGCCGATCTCCGACTGCGTCATGTTGGCGACGAAGCGCAGGGAGAGGATCTGCCGGTCCCGGGACGGGAGTTCGGCGATCAGGGGCTTCAACGACTCGACGTACTCGATGCCTTCGAGCCCGTGGTCCTCGTAGCCGATGCGGTCCGCGAGCGCGCCCTCGGAGTCGTCCTCCTCCGGCTGCGCGTCGAGCGAGCTGGCGGTGTAGGCGTTCGACGCCGCCATGCCCTCGACGACCTCCTCCTTGGAGATCTTCAGGCGCTGGGCCAACTCGCCCACGGTGGGGGCGCGGTCGAGTTGCTGGGCCAGTTCGTCGCCGGCCTTGGCCAGGTCGAGCCGGAGTTCCTGCAGTCGGCGCGGGACGCGCACGGACCACGAGGTGTCGCGGAAGAAGCGCTTGATCTCACCGACGATGGTCGGCATCGCGAAGGTCGGGAACTCGACCCCGCGGCTCATCTCGAAGCGGTCGATCGCCTTGATCAGGCCGATCGTGCCGACCTGGATGATGTCCTCCATCGGCTCGCTGCGCGAGCGGAAGCGGGAGGCGGCGAACTTGACCAGCGCGAGGTTGAGTTCGACGAGAGTGTTGCGGACGTACGAGTACTCGTACGTGCCTTCTTCAAGCGATTCCAGCCGCTCGAAGAGGGTCTTGGAGAGCGCCCGTGCGTCGACGGCGCCGACCTCGTCGTACGGGGGGATCTCGGGGAGCCCCTCGATGGGATTGGGATCCAGTTGTGCCGGTGGGGGTGTCGACGTCGCTGTCCGGATATGCGAGTTCCGGGTGGGCGATGCGTCGAGCCGGGGTGACATGGCGTCCTCCATCGTTCTCGGCATATGGCTGCCGAAGCCGGTGCGTGCACTGCGGAGTGCGGCGCCTCCAAAGCCGGTCGTGTCGGTCGGTCGGTCGTATCGACAGTCGGGTCGAGAGCCGGTCGGTAGCCGGACTTGTCCGTCGTATCGAATGTCCAAATACTTGTCTCTACTAGCCCTACCCGTTTTCCGGAGCCCGCCGCAAGTGCGCTATCTACCCATATGTCCATTTGTGGGCGGTTGTTCGGGTGTCGGAGAGTGTGAGGAAGGCGTAGTGTTCCAGGGCGAACGTCAACAGCCACGACCTCGGGAGAGAGAGACGGCATGGACCGCGGGACGGTCGGCAGCGCACAGTCTGGCCGGCTTCTGGTCGAGGTGCGGAAACAGGGCCTCAGCGCTGTCGTGACGCCGGCGGGTGAGTTGGATCACCACACCGCCGATCTGTTGCGCGAACCGCTGGAGGACCTGCTCGCCCATGGGTACGCACGGCTCGTCGTGGACTGCTCACAGCTGGAGTTCTGTGACTCCACGGGCCTGAACGTACTGCTCGGCGCGCGCCTCAAGGCGGAAGCCGCAGGTGGCGGGGTGCACCTCGCGGCGATGAAGCCCGCCGTGGCGCGCGTGTTCGAGATCACAGGGGCGGAAGCGGTCTTCACCGTCCACGACACCCTTGGGGCCGCCCTCGCCGACGAGTCCGGCTGAACCCCGTTCTTTCCCGTGCGACCGGCGGATTCTCCGTGCCTCGGCTTCCGCGCCGAGTAAGGGGTGTTTTGCCGGTTCGCTCGGGCAGGAGAACATCTGAACCTGTCGAGCCCCAGAGCGACGAAATTGCTCCTGACCCACGTACTGACTCTTGAACACGTACCGACTCTTGAATCGTGAACCGGTGAATCGGTGAGGTGAAGCGCTGATGAGCACCACCCGGCCCTACCCGCCGGGCGACCGCCCGGAGCCCGGTGGCGCTGCGGAGGCGCCCGCCGGAGGCGCTTCCGTGCCGTCCGTCGGGGACGACGCCGAACCGGCCGTGGGCCGGAACACCCGCAGGCTCAGTTTCGCGGGCGAGAGCGGGGTCGTCCCGCTGGCCCGTGACTTCGCCCGCCAGGCCCTGTACGCCTGGGGCTGGCTGCCCGCCGAGGGCGCCGAGCGCCGCGCCGCCGCCGAGGACGTGCTCCTCGTCGTCTCCGAACTGGTCACCAACGCCTGTCTGCACGCCGAGGGCCCGGACGAGATGTGGATCACCTGCGACAACAAGGTGATCCGGGTCGAGGTCTCCGACCGCGGTACGGGCCAGCCCGCCCCCAGAACCCCGCACCGCGCGGGCCGCCCCGGCGGCCACGGCATGTTCATCGTGCAGCGGCTGTGCCTGGACTGGGGGGTCGTACGCGCCCCGGGAGTCACCGGCAAGACGGTATGGGCGGAGCTGGGCGCACCCGCCTAGCCCGTTCCCTCGTTTAGCTCGTCCCCCCGCCTGGCCCGTCCGGCCGGGAAATTCATTTCCCCGCACCCTGACCTGGCCCTACGCTCGTCTCCAACGCGCTGACGGAGACAAGTACCCCGGGTCCCGCGAGCCGAGAGAGCCGCCGTCGCTGTGAAAGCGGCCTCGCACCCCGGGCGAATCCCCTCCCGAGTGCGGGGAGGAACGGCCCGCCGCCCCGGCAGGCCCCATGCCCCGCCGGCCGGCCCCCGTCACCGGGCCAGAACGAGACCGTTCTACGGCGGTACGCGACCGTTTCTACGGCCGTACGAGCCCGTGATCGGTGAAGGCGTGGTGGCACCGCGAGCACCCTCTCGCCCACGCCCCGAGGGATCACCCCCGGGGCGATTCTGTGCCCCGGCCGACCGGACGGAGCGCACGCAATGCTCGACGTCACCCTCATCCGACAGCAGCCCGAGCGGGTCCGCGAGGCGCTGCGCAAGCGTGCCGTGGACGCCGACCTTCCGGCCTTCCTCGCCCTGGACGCCCGCTTCCGCGAGACCCGTACGACCGTGGAGCGGCTGCGCGGCGAGCGCAAACGGATCTCGGCGGAGATCGCGGCCCACCGCAGGGCGGGCACCGCCGCCGACCTCCAGGCCACCGCCTCGACCCTGGCCGACCAGGTCACGAAGGCGGAGGGCGAACTCGCCCGACTCGCGCGCGAACACCAGCAGTTCCTCGACGCCCTGCCCAACCTCCCGGACGAGGACGTGATCGCGGGAGGCAAGGAGAACAACGAGGTCGTACGGACCGTAGGCACCCCGCCTCCCACCCCTCCTGCCCGCGACCATGTCCAACTCGCCCAGGATCTGGGCCTCGTGGACTACCGGCGCGGCACCGCGCTCGCGGGCAACGGCCACTGGATCTACCGGGGCGACGGCGCCGCACTGGAGTGGGCCCTGCTCAACCACTTCCTCGACAGCCACCGCAGGGCGGGCTACGAGTTCGTGCTGCCGCCGCATCTGCTCACCTACGAAGCCGGTTATACGGCGGGCCAGTTCCCGAAGTTCGCCGACGAGGTGTTCGTGGTGGAGGAGGGCGAGGGTGGGCGCCCGGAGCGGTTCCTGCTGCCCACCGCCGAGACCGCGCTGGTCAACCTGCACCGCGGGGAGACCCTCGACGAGGCCGAGCTGCCGCGCAAGTACGTGGCGTACACGCCCTGTTACCGCAAGGAGAGCGGCAGTCACCGCACCGCCGACCGGGGCACTTTGCGCGGCCACCAGTTCAACAAGGTCGAGCTGTTCCAGTTCGCGCGCCCCGCCGACTCGGACGCGGCCCAGCTCGAACTGCTGGCCCGTGCCGAGGAGTTGGTGGCCGGACTCGGACTGCGCTACCGGGTCACCAGACTCGCCGCCGGGGACACCAGCCCCGCCCAGGCGAAGACGTACGACGTGGAGGTGTGGCTGCCCAGCCTCGGCGCGTACACGGAGGTCAGTTCGGTGTCGAACGCCCGTGAGTACCAGGCCCGGCGCGGCGGCATCCGGTACCGCCCGGAGAGCGGCGGCAGGGCGGCGTACGTGCACACGCTCAACGCCTCGGGCCTGGCGACCAGCCGTCTCCTCCCCGCGATCCTCGAACAGCACCAACAGACCGACGGCACGGTCGTGGTGCCCGAGGTGCTGCGCCGCTGGGGTGTGCCCGACCTGCTCGGCTGACGCCCACCTCGGGTTACCCCCGGTCACCCCGCCCACTCGACTACCCCTTCACGCACGCCGGATCGTCACAACTCCGGCGTGCGCCTTGTCTTCCCTCCTCACGGCCCCGGGCGTACCTTGACGGCCGATCTGATGTACCGTCAGGAATGAGGGGACCGTGTCGTACCAGAAACGAACCGCAGCGCTCGCGTCCGTCGCGGCCCTGGCCGGCTCGGCGGTATTCATGGCCGCCCCCGCAGCCCAGGCCGACGTGGTCGACGTCAACTACAAGTGTCAGACGCCCATCGGCGTCAAAACCGCCGTCTCGCCCATCGACATCAAGGGTGTCAAGAGCGGCAGCGGCTACAAGCTCACCATGTCCTGGCAGAAGGGCGTCTCCTCCAGCCCCGTCGAACTCGGCAAGGGCGCGATGAGCCCGAGCGCCACCATCAAGGTGGGCGGCGCGGACAGCGGCACGGTCTCCGTGTCGGGTCCGGCCAACCAGGCCGCGATCCCCGCCAACACCCCCATCAAAATCAACGACTTGACGGGCACGTACACCCCGAAGTCGTCCGGCAAGGTCACGTTCACGGCGGCCATCCTCACCATCAAGGCCCTCGGTACGACGACGACGTGCACCCCCACCAACAGCCCCGGCCCGTCCCTCACGCTGGACGTCACGGCGGCGAGCGGGTCAAGCGGCGGCTCGACCGGCTCGACCGGCACGACCGGCTCGACCGGCAGCGGCAGTGACACCGGTACGGACTCCAGCGGCACGCTCCCGAAGACCGGCCCCGACGACTCGGTCATCGCCCTGGGCACACTCGGCGGCACGGTACTGCTCGCGGGCGCGGCGGGCACCCTGTGGCTGACCCGGCGCAACCAGACGGCCCGCGCCCGCCGCTGACAGCCCCCTGCACGCCCGCTGGAGCCGCCCATGCTGTCAACCGCCCGCGTCCTGTGTCTGTCCCTCCTGGCCCTCCTGACGGCCGTGCCCACCGCAACGGCCGCCGAGGGATGGACCGTTGCGCCCGCGGGCGGCGGACGCCCGACGTTCTACGCCGAGGGCGAGCCCGGCACGACCCTCCAGGACACGGTGTCCGTGACCAACCCCACCGCCCGCCCGGTCACGGTACGGCTGCGCGCCACGGGCGTCCCGATCACCTTCGCCGACACGGGAGTTCGGGTCCCCGCCCGCACCCGGGCCGACGTCCCGTTCACGGTGAACGTCCCGACGACCGCCGCCCCCGGCGACCGCACCGCCACGATCGCAGCCCGGGACACGGAGGGCAGGGAGGCGGCGGTGCGGCTGCAACTCCACATCAAGGGGCCGGAGTTGTCCGCACTGACCGTCGAACACATAACGATCCACGGCGACCGCATCACATACGACCTGGTCAACCGCGGCACCACACCCCTCACCCCGAAACTCGCCGTCCACGCCACCGGCATCTTCGGCACCCTCCTGAACCGCACCCCCCGCACCCTCCCCGTCCGACTCCCGCCCGGCCAACGCCTGAAGCTCACCGAACCCTGGCCCGACCACCCCACCCTGGACGCGGTCGACGTACGCCTCACGGTCACGGCACCGGGCGGCGCACACGACACGGCGGACGTGTCGACACGGTTCGTGCCGTGGGGCGAGGTGGCGGGAGTCGGGGGCATGGCGACGGCCGGGGGCGCGCTGTTTCTCGTACGACGTCGACGGCGCCGTACGGATGAGGACGACGAGGCGGCCGAACGCCCGCGTACGGAAGTCGAGTTGACGGGAGCGGTGACGTGAGCGGCAAGGTGCGGATTCCGGCGCTGGTGGCGGTACTCGCGCTGCTTCTGCTGCCGTTGGCGGGGGCGACGCCTGCCGCGGCGGCGGGCGGACCGAGTGTGAGGCTCTCCAAGTCGCAGGCGGGGACGGGCGGTTCGATCACCGTCTCCGGGAGCGGCTGGCGGGCGCACGCCCTGCTGATGATGCTGATCTGCGGGCAGGCCACGCCCACGCGCGGGGTGATCGGCGGGACCAACTCCTGTGCGAACGCGGACGGCAGGGCCGTCACCACGGACGCCAAGGGTGTTTTCAGCAAGAAGCTGCCGGTCTCCGAACCGCCGGTGCCGTGCCCGTGCGTGGTGCATGTGGCGACGGTGACGGGTGCGAGCGCGTCGGCGGACACGGTCTTCCAGGTGGCAGGACACACGGTCGAACCACTGCCCGCGGAGCCTTCGGCCGGACGGCTGTCGGTCCTGTCCGACACCCGGCTGGACGGTTCGAGCGGGCTGCTGACCTGGTTCGGGGCGCCGCCATCCCGCACGCTGGTCTTCACCGTCGGCAACGCCGGTTCGTCCCCCGTCAAGAACCCGGTGTTCCAAGTCGGCACGTCCCACGGGGTGTTCGCGCCGCAGTGGGACGACCAGCAGTTCAGCGGCACGATCGCGCCCGGCGGAAAGGCGGAGATCAAACTCCCGGTCGAACTCTCGGCCGGAGCGCACGGCGACTACACCGTCTCGATGAAGTACGGCGGCCGAGTACTTGCCGAACAACCATGGGGAGTCGGCCGCCCCTGGGGCGTGACCCTGTTCTGGATCCTGGTCTGCGTGGTCGTACCGGCGGCGGTGTTCCGCATCGGGATGGCCGTGGTGGACCGGCTACGGCCACGCAGGGCGGGCCGCAGCACGGGCCCGCCCCGGCACCGGAGCCTGCGCGTGCCCACCGAACTCACCCTGCGTATGCCGAAGTTCGGCAAGACGGCCGCCTCCCAGGAAGCGGACGCAGCCGCCCCTACGACCTCGACCCTGCCGTGGTTCACCCCGGACTCCGATCCGGGCACGGCCGGTCGACTCTCCGCACCGCACGACGACAGTCCGACGAGTCCGACGACTCCCATCAGGAAGGGACTTACGTGAGCAAGCGAAGGAGAGTCATACCGGCCGGCGGAGGCGGTGCACGGAGAGTGGGCGCGGCCACGTTCGCGCTGGTTCTCGGCGGTGCGGGCCTCGCGCTCGGCCTGTCCGCCGGGACCGCGCAGGCCGCCGAGGTGTCCTACGCCACCCACTGCGTGCCGCCCGCCGGTATCGACCCGGTCGACGGCACCACCAAGGTCGAGATCTCCGCGCCCGCCACGGCGAAGGTGGGCGACACGGTCGACGTCGTCTGGAAGTTCACCCAGGCCGCGTCCAAGAACCCCGACATCATCGACCTGCCCGCCAACTCGGTCCAGCCGTCCGGAACGTTGAAGGCCGGAGGCGCGCAGACCGCCGACATCGCGATGCTGGGCCCGCGTGAGAACCCGGCGATTCCCAAGGGCGCGGCGATGACGCTGTCCGACATGAAGGGCACGTTGAAGCTGACGACGGCGGGGTCGGTGACGCTGACACCGGACGCGTACACGGTCAACGCGTTCTCGACGGACACGAAGTGCACGCCGACGGCGACGGTCTCGCCTTCGGCGACGATCAACGTGACGGCGGGGGACGGCAGTTCATCGAGCACGTCACCAACTCCATCGGACTCGACGTCGTCCTCCGCATCGGCATCGGAATCAGCCTCAGACTCCGCGTCGCCCAGTGACTCGACATCCGCGTCCGCGAGCGCCAGCGACGGCACCGGGACCGGCCAGACGGACTTCACCGGCAAGGAGGTCTCCGTCCCGTACGCGTGCAAGACGCCGATCGGTGACAAGAACGCCACCTCGCCCGTGCAGATCAACGCCACGAAGAACGGCGGGAGTTATGACCTCATCGTCCAGTTCAAGAAGTCGGTGATGGACAGTCCGGCCGATATCCCTGCGGACTCCGTGAAACCGTCGATGGAGGTGGTCCTGGGCGGCGCCGACAAAGGCACGGTCCACGTCGAAGGCCCAACCAACTCCGCCGCCATCAAGTCCGGCGACCCGATCGAGATCCCGGACCTGACCGGCACGTACAAGCCCGGCGCGAGCGGTACGTCGACCCTGTCACCCGGCGTCCTCACGATCAACGCCCTTGGTACGACGACGACTTGCACGCCCACGAAGTCGGAGGTCTCGCTGACCCTCGACACGACGGAACAGGCAAGCGGCGCGTCCGGCGGTTCCTCCACGTCGGGCGGCACATCGACGTCGACATCTACCTCCGGCGGCTTGGCGGAAACTGGCTCGGACAGCCACGGCGGTCTGAAAGCGCTCGGCCTTGTCTCCGGTACGGCGATTCTGTTGGGCGTAGCGGTGTTTACGTTCATGCCGGGGCGGAGGCGACTGCGGTAGACAAGTGCTGGTGGGCCGCCCGCTTCTTTGTCAGTGTCGGGATTGCGTGAGCCGAGTAAAGGGCGCTCCCTGCGGTCGCGTCGGCTACGCCGATTCCGCTCCGCTCCACCCTTGACTCGTCTCACGCAATCCCGTTTCAGAAGCGAGCGGGCGGCCCCGAGGGATGGGTGGCCAAGGGATGAACCCCCTTGCCTGTACTGCGTTCCGGGCCGGAGCGCAGGGGCGCGCTCGCACCTCGCCAGCACGCCGGGCCGGCTCAGCGGCCAACCCCGGTCGGGGGTCCCCAGAAGCTGGGGGCAAATCTAACCACCGCCATGACATTTGACTGGTTAGAAACCACCCCAGCCTCCAGAAAGGGTGGGGTTGGGGGCGAGGGCGCGCGCTGGCGCCTCGCCTGCACGCCGGGCAGGCTGAGCGGCTAGCGGCTAGCGGCTAGCGGCTAGCGGCTGGTGGCTGGTGGGGGGTGGGTGGGGACTGACCCCACGGGCCATGGGCAGATCCGGGCCCAGGTGAGGGAGGTGCGCTGGCGTCTCGGCCGCCCGCCGGGTCGGCTTAGCGGCTGTCGGCCGGTGGGGACTTGTTGGGTAGGAGGCCAAGAGGCAAGGAACACTGGGGAGTTCATGGCCGAGGCCAATGCGCAGACCTGGGCCACGGGCATGCATCAAGACTCCGGGCCGGAGCGAGGCAACGCGCTCGCGCCTCGCCTGCACGCCGGGCTGGCTTAGCGGCTACCGACTGGTGGGTCGCACGGGGGCCAACCTCACAAGCAACGGGGTCATGGGTGATAGGTGATGGGTGATGGGTGGATCCCGGTCACGGGCGTGTATTAAGACTCCGGGCTGGCGTGAGGGGTGTGCTGGCGTCTCGCCCGTCCGCCCGTCCGCCCGTCCGCCCGTCCGCCCGTCCGCCCGTCCGCCCGTCGGCCCGTCCGCCCGCCGGGTCGGCTTAGCGGCTATCGGCGGGGGGGGGACTTGTGTAAGGGGCGATGAGCGCTGGGGAGGCATGAAGGAACACTCCGGGCCGGTCCCAAATGGCCGCCCGAGCGATGGCCCCATCCACCGATTACCCCTCCCCTTACCCCTCCCCTTAGACAGCCAGCCCGCCGAAGTGTGACGGTCGAGGGGAAATCGTCACGCTTTCTCGAACCCATCTCCTCCTGGCCTGCCCCCGACTCCCTCCTCTCTGGAGGCTGGGGTCTTTTCTAACCGGTTAAGGGTCGTGATGGTGGTTAGATTTGCCCCCGGCTTCCAGCGACCACCCACTCGGGGTTGGCCGCTGAGCCGAGGCGGCGTGCTGGCGAGGCGCGAGCGCGGCCCCTCACACCGGCCCGGTTCTGCCCATGGCCCGTGAGGGCAGTCCCCGCCCGTGTTCCTCGCACCCCACCGGCCGGTAGTCGCTGAGCCGGCCCGGCGTGCTGGCGAGACGGCAGCGCGTCCCTCCACGCTGGCCCGGAACGCAGTACAGGTAAGGGGATTCCTCCCTTGGTCACCCGTTCTTCCGGGCTGCTCGCTCGCTTCTCAAACGGGCTGGAGCGGGTCGAGTCAAGGGTGGAGCGGAGCGGAATCGGCGTAGCCGACGCGACCGTAGGGAGCGCCCTTTACTCGGGCCGTGGAAGCCCGACACTGGCAAAGAAGCGAGTGGCCCAACGGCAACTGGAAAACGCCGGGGACACGAAAGGGCCGCCGTACCCCGAAGGATCCAGCGGCCCTTTGTCGCGTTGCCGTAGACGAACGTCAGTGCACGTCGCCCATGAGTTCCTTGACCTTCTTGCGGTACATCCACACCGCCGCGCCGGCCAGGACCGCGAGGGCGGCCTGGAGTGTGACGATGCCCGTCTTGTTCAGGTCGACGCCGGCGATGGACAGGAGGCCTGTTGTCGCGTCGCCGGCCGTGACCGCCAGGAACCAGACCCCCATCATCTGGGAGGCGTATTTCGTGGGGGCCATCTTCGTGGTGACGGACAGGCCGACAGGGGAGAGGGTCAACTCGCCGACCGTCTGGACGAAGTAGATCGCCACCAGCCACATCGCCGCCGCCTTGTGACCGCCGTCGGCGATCGCGAGCGGGGCCAGGAAGAGGAAGAAGGACGCGCCGATCAGGACCAGGCCCATCGCGAACTTGGTCGCCGTGCTCGGTTCCTTGCCGCGGCGGGCCAGGGCCAGCCAGGCCCAGGCGAAGACCGGGGCCAGGGCCATGATGAGGACCGGGTTGACCGACTGGTACCAGGAGATCGGGAAGTTCCAGCCGAATACGGTGTTCTTCGCCGAGGCGTCGGCGAACAGGGACACCGTCGAGCCGCCCTGGTCGTAGATCATCCAGAACACGGCCGCGGCGACGAAGAACCAGATGTACGCGGACATCTTCGACTGCTCGGAGCGGTCGAGGTCCTTGTCGCGCTTGATGCGGGCGATGACCAGGACGGGGATGAGCAGGCCGGCGATCGTGATCGGGACCAGCAGCCAGTTCAGCGTGTAGTGGCCGGAGAAGCCGACGACCGCGTAGAAGACGACCGCGACGGCCGCCCACAGCGCCGACTTGCGCAGCGTGGCCGCCTTCTCCTCGGCGGACAGCGGCGTGGGGACGATGTCCGAGCGGGAGCTGAGGTGACGCGTGCCGAGCAGGTACTGGGCGAGGCCGAGGGCCATGCCGACCGCGGCGAGCGCGAAGCCGAAGTGCCAGTTGACGTTCTCACCGACGGTACCGATGGCCAGCGGCGCGGCGAAGGCGCCGACGTTGATGCCGATGTAGAAGAGCGTGAAGCCGCCGTCACGGCGCGGGTCGTCCGGGCCCTCGTAGAGGTGGCCGACCATCGTCGAGATGTTGGCCTTGAGGAGACCCGAGCCGATCGCCACCAGGCCCAGGCCCGCGAAGAACGTGCCCGAGGACGGGAGGGCCAGGGTGAGGTGGCCGAGCATGATGATCACGCCGGCGACGGCGACCGTCTTGCGGGGGCCGAGGACCCGGTCCGCGAACCAGCCGCCGGGCAGGGCGAGCAGGTACACGAGCGACAGGTACACCGAGTAGATCGCGGTCGCGGTGGCCGCGCTCATGTGCAGGCCGCCCGGTGCCACGAGGTACAGCGGGAGCAGAGCCTTCATGCCGTAGTAGGAGAATCGCTCCCACATCTCGGTCATGAAGAGAGTGGCCAGTCCGCGGGGGTGGCCGAAGAAGGTCTTCTCGGAACCGGGGGTGCCCGGAGTCACCGAGTCCTTCGTCAGGCTGGACGCCATGGTCGATCCTTGCTGGTCGGGACGCGCGTGCAGGAGGGGGTGCGCGCCCTGTGGGGGGCGGCCGGCACCGGCGGGATCGGCGCGTCCGTCCCCACGCCCTCGGGGAGTCCGCCCCGGGTCACGGGGCGGTGGACGGCGACCACCGGGATCCACGCCCTGCGCGTACTGCGCTCGGGCCCGGCCACAGGTCATTCCTTTCAAGGCTGGCGACAGCCAGCCCGCACACAAAAGAGACCTTCAGCTGTAAATGCTCGCCAAAGGTCCCCGGTGTTGCTACAGGCGTTCAGGTCACCATACGGCAGGACACCGCCGGAAATGGAAGGACTTGAGACATCGATCACAGGGAGAAGTGGAACCGTGGTCGACTTTTCGAAGGTGGATACAAGGATGGCATCCCACAGGCACAGGTTCGGACCAGATTCTTCACCGCAGCGAATCCGACTTGCCCCAAGGTAAGAATCACTCGTGGCGATCACACCCCGACCGCTGTCCGAGGCGGACTACCATCACCTCATGACCCGTGTACTGCTCGCCGAGGACGACGCGTCCATCTCGGAGCCGCTGGCCCGCGCTTTGCGACGGGAAGGTTACGAGGTCGAGGTGCGCGAGGACGGACCGACAGCGCTCGATGCCGGCATTCAAGGCGGCATCGACCTGTGTGTCCTGGACCTGGGCCTGCCCGGCATGGACGGCCTGGAAGTGGCCCGCCGACTGCGCGCCGAGGGCCACACCGTCCCCATCCTCATCCTGACCGCGCGCGCCGACGAGGTGGACACCGTCGTCGGCCTCGACGCGGGCGCCGACGACTACGTCACCAAACCCTTCCGGCTCGCCGAACTGCTCGCCCGCGTCCGGGCCCTCCTCCGGCGCGGCGCGGCCGAGCCCGCGCAGCCGCCCGCCACGCACGGTGTCCGTATCGACGTCGAGTCCCACCGCGCGTGGATGGGCGACGAGGAACTCCAGCTCACCGCCAAGGAGTTCGACCTGCTGCGGGTGCTGGTGCGCGACGCCGGCCGGGTCGTCACCCGGGACCAGTTGATGCGCGAGGTCTGGGACACGACGTGGTGGTCGTCCACCAAGACCCTCGACATGCACATCTCCTGGCTGCGCAAGAAGCTCGGTGACGATGCGGCCAACCCGCGGTACATCGCCACGGTGCGTGGTGTCGGGTTCCGGTTCGAGAAGAGCTAGCACCCCGTGCGTCGTCGGCTCATCCAGTCCACGCTCGCCGTGGTGCTCGTGGTCATCGCCGTCTTCGGTGTGTCCCTCGTCATCGTCGAGACGCGCACGATCAGCAACAGCGCACAGGAACGGGTGGATTCCGAGGCGTTGCGGCTGGCCAGCATCGTGGACAGCCGGATCCTCGGGGCGGAGATCGTCGACTCCGAGGTGCTGCGCACGCAGGTCACGGAGGACCGTTACGCCGTGATCCGTATCCCGGGCGACCCGGTGATCGCGGTCGGCACCAAGCCGACGGGTGACGTCATCCGCTCCACCGCCAAGGGCGAGGAGGGCGAGTCGGTCACCGTGGAGGAGCCGCGCTCGACCGTCACCCGCGAGGTCGGGCGGACGCTGCTCATCATCGGTGCGGTCGCCCTGCTCGCCGTAGTGGCCGCGGTACTCCTCGCCGTACGGCAGGCCAACCGGCTCGCCTCGCCGCTCACCGACCTCGCGGAGACCGCCGAGCGGCTCGGTTCCGGTGACCCGCGGCCCCGGCACAAGCGCTACAGCGTCCCCGAGTTGGACCGGGTCGCCGATGTCCTCGACTCCTCCGCCGAGCGCATCGCCCGCATGCTCACCGCCGAGCGCAGGCTCGCCGCGGACGCCTCGCACCAGTTGCGTACGCCGCTGACCGCGCTGTCCATGCGGCTGGAGGAGATCACCCTCACCGACGATCCGGACACGGTGAAGGAGGAGGCGACGATCGCGCTGACGCAGGTCGAGCGGCTCACGGACGTCGTGGAGCGGCTGCTGACGAACGCGCGCGACCCCCGTACCGGTTCCGCCGTCTCCTTCGACCTCGACGAGGTCATCCAGCAGCAGCTCGCCGAGTGGCGCCCCGCCTACCGCAGCGAGGGCCGCGCGATCGTCAGCTCGGGCAAGCGGCATCTCCAGGCCGTCGGCACCCCGGGCGCCGTCGCGCAGGTGCTGGCCGCGCTGATCGAGAACTCCCTGATGCACGGCGGCGGCACGGTCGCCCTGCGCACCCGCGTCACCGGCAACCAGGCCGTCGTAGAGGTGACGGACGAGGGTCCCGGGGTTCCGACCGACCTCGGCGCCCGTATTTTCGAGCGCACGATCAGTGGCCGTAACTCCACGGGGATCGGCCTGGCGGTCGCGCGTGACCTCGCGGAGGCGGACGGCGGGCGGCTGGAGATGCTGCAGGCGCAGCCGCCGGTGTTCGGGCTGTTCCTGTCGCGTACGCCGCCGCCGACCAAGCGGCTGCCGGTCGACGAGGACGAGCCCACGGTCCGCTGAGCCGGACATGAGTCGGATGTGAGTGGGACGTGAGTCGGACAAAGCCGGGTCGGAGAAAACCGGTGATTCAGCTCACGTGCTGCTTGGGGCGGGGCAGCGGCTCGGGCTGGGACTTGATGAAGGCCCCCGCCTTCGCGGCCGGTTCCCCGGCCTCGTCTCCGTCCTCGTCTCCGGCCTCGCTCATGTCCGCCACCGGCAGCGCTTTGAACACCCAGCTGCGGTACGACCAGAAGCGGAACAGCGTCGCGATGCCGATGCCGAGCACCTTGAAGACGTTGCGCTGCAGCGAGCTGTCCCAGCCGAAGCCGTAGATCGCCGCGAACAGGATGCCGTTCTCGATCACCAGGCCGACCAGGCTGAACGCCAGGAACAGGCTGAGTTCCTTGGTGCGGGCGCTCTTGTCGCGGTCACGGTAGGTGAAGTACCGGAAGCCGACGTAGTTGCACGCGATGGCGACGATCGTCGCGATCACGTTGGCGCGCACGGCCTGCAGGCTGGTCAGATGCCACAGCAGGTTGGAGACCGCGAAGTTCACCACGGTGCCCACCACGCCCACCGCGCCGAACTTGGCGACCTCTCGTGCGAGCCGTTTGAAAGGCCCTTCGGAACCAGGCTCCATGGTTGTGCAGGCCCCCGTCTTCTCGGATTCTCGACCCGGCCATGCTAACCACCGCTTTCCCCCGGCGCCCGTGAAGCCGCTCACAGGTCGGGAAGAGACCCGGAAAAGAACGGTAAGAGGTACGGAAATCAGGCCGCCCTGGCGTGACCGATACCCTGGGGGAGTGACGTTCCCGGTAGTCGGCATGGTCGGCGGGGGGCAGCTCGCTCGTATGACACACGAGGCGGGCATCCCGCTCGGCATCAAATTCAAGCTCCTCAGTGACACCCCCCAGGATTCCGCGGCGCAGGTCGTCGGCGATGTCGTCATCGGCGACTACCGCGACCTCGACACGCTGCGTGACTTCGCGCGGGGCTGCGATGTGATCACCTTCGATCACGAACACGTACCCACCGAGCATCTACGGGCCCTGGAGGCGGACGGCATCCCCGTGCGCCCCGGCCCGGACGCGCTCGTGCACGCCCAGGACAAGGGCGTGATGCGGGCGAAGCTCGTGGAGATCGGCGTGCCGTGCCCGCGGCACCGCATCGTCGGCGACCCGGTCGACGTCGTCGCGTTCGCGGCCGAGGGGGACGGCTTTCCCGTCGTCCTCAAGACCGTCCGCGGTGGCTACGACGGCAAGGGCGTGTGGGTCGTCGACTCGGCGGAGGAGGCCGCCGACCCCTTCCGCGCCGGTGTCCCCGTGCTCGCCGAGGAGAAGGTCGACTTCGTACGGGAGCTGGCGGCGAACGTCGTACGCTCCCCGCACGGCCAGGCCGTCGCCTACCCGGTCGTGGAGTCGCAGCAGGTCAACGGTGTCTGCGACACGGTCATCGCGCCCGCCCCCGACCTCGACGAGTCCCTCGCCCTCCAGGCCGAGGAGATGGCGCTGCGCATCGCCAAGGAACTCGGGGTCGTCGGCCACCTCGCCGTCGAGCTGTTCCAGACCGGCGACGGCCGCCTCCTCGTCAACGAACTCGCCATGCGCCCGCACAACTCCGGCCACTGGACCCAGGACGGCGCGATCACCAGCCAGTTCGCGAACCACGTCCGCGCGGTCCTCGACCTCCCGCTGGGCGATCCGCGCGCACGTGACACATGGACCGTCATGTGTAACGTTCTCGGCGGCGACTACCCGGACATGTACTCCGCGTACCTGCACTGCATGGCCCGCGACCCCCAGCTGAAGATCCACATGTACGGCAAGGACGTGAAGCCCGGCCGCAAGGTGGGCCACGTCAACACCTACGGCGACGACCTGGACGACGTCCTGGACCGCGCCCGTCACGCAGCCGGCTATCTGAGAGGCACGATCACCGAATGAGCTCCGTCGCAGGACCCGTCGTAGGAATCGTCATGGGGTCGGACTCCGACTGGTCCGTCATGGAGGCCGCCGCGAAGGCCCTCGACGAGTTCGAGATCGCGTACGAGGTCGACGTCCTCTCCGCGCACCGCATGCCCCGCGAGATGATCACGTACGGCGAGCGGGCCGACGGCCGCGGCCTCAAGGTGATCATCGCGGGCGCGGGCGGCGCCGCCCACCTCCCCGGCATGCTCGCCTCGGTGACCCCGCTGCCGGTGATCGGCGTCCCCGTACCGCTGAAGTACCTGGACGGCATGGACTCGTTGCTGTCCATCGTGCAGATGCCGGCCGGTGTCCCCGTCGCCACCGTCTCGGTCGCCGGCGCGCGCAACGCGGGCCTGCTCGCCGCCCGCATCCTGGCCACGCACGACGACGAACTCCTCGTCCGCATGCGGGAGTTCCAGCAGGAACTGAACGACCAGGCCACCGAGAAGGGCAAGCGCCTGCGCTCCAAGGCCGAGGGCTCCGGCAGCGGCTTCGGCTTCGGGAAGTGACGGCGATGACCTCACTGGACGAGGCACGGGAACTCCTGCGTGAGTTCCCGGTCGTCGACGGGCACAACGACCTGCCCTGGGCGCTGCGCGAGCAGGTCAACTACGACCTCGACGCCCGCGACATCGCCGTACACCAGAACGCGCATCTGCACACCGACATCCCGCGCCTGCGCGAGGGCGGCGTCGGCGCGCAGTACTGGTCGGTGTACGTCCGCTCGGACCTGCCCGACCCGGTGCCGATGACGCTCGAACAGATCGACTGCGTACGGCAGTTGCTGGCCCGCTACCCGCAGGACCTGGCGCCCGCGCTGACCGCCGCGGACATGGAGTCGGCGCGCGCGGAGGGCCGTATCGCCTCGTTGATGGGGGCCGAGGGCGGCCACTCGATCGCCAACTCCCTCGGCACGCTACGGGGGTTGTACGCCCTCGGCGTCCGCTACATGACGCTCACCCACAACGACAACGTGGCGTGGGCGGACTCGGCGACGGACGAGCCCGGTGTGGGCGGACTGTCGGCGTTCGGCCGCGAGGTCGTGCGGGAGATGAACCGCGAGGGCATGCTCGTGGACCTCTCGCACGTGGCGGCGACGACGATGCGCGACGCGCTGGACACGTCGACGGCCCCGGTGATCTTCTCCCATTCGTCGTCGCGGGCCGTCTGTGATCACCCGCGCAACATCCCCGACGACGTGCTGGAACGCCTCCCCGCCAACGGCGGCATGGCGATGGTGACGTTCGTACCGAAGTTCGTGCTCCAGGCCGCCGTCGACTGGACGGCCGCGGCCGACGACAACATGCGCGCGCACGGCCTGCACCACCTGGAGACCACCGCCGAGGCGATGAAGGTGCACCGCGCCTTCGAGGAGCTCAACCCGCGCCCCATCGCCACGGTCTCCACGGTCGCCGACCACCTCGACCACATGCGCGAGGCCGCGGGCGTCGACCACCTCGGCATCGGCGGCGACTACGACGGCACGGCCTTCACCCCGGACGGCCTGAGCGACGTCTCCGGCTACCCGAATCTCATCGCGGAGCTGCTGGACCGCGGCTGGTCGAAGACCGACCTGGCCAAGCTGACCTGGCAGAACGCGGTACGGGTGCTGGGCGCGGCGGAGGACGTGGCACGCGGGATCCAGGCCACGCGGGGGCCGTCGAACGCGACGATCGAGTCGCTCGACGAGTGATCGTCCGGGGGCGGGGCGGTCGGTCGCACCGGGCGCCCCCGCCCTCGTACCCCGAACGCCCCGCTCACCAGGTAGCCCCCTTGCGGGCGTGCGACGGTGACCGTACTGCCGTAACGACGTACGGAGCCCGCCATGGCCGACCTCCAGGACCAACTGCACGCGACGACCGAGGTCGGCGAGCTCGACGACTTGGTCCACGAGCCCTTTCCCGGCGGGGCCTTCCCGCCGGACACCGCGGAACCGTACGACCCCGTGTCCGACCCGGCCGCCGCCCCGCTGGAGCGCGCGCACGCTATCCTCGCCGCGCACCCGGTCGCGGACGGCTACAGCGGGCTGCCGTGGGCGCTGCGGCATCTGCCGTGGTTCGACCTGGAGCTGGGGGAGAGTTCGGTTGACACCGATGTGCCGCGGCTGCGCGAGGGGCATGTCGGCGCGCTGTTCTGGTCGCTGCACCTGCCCGAGGGGCTGGACGGGGACCGGGCGGTCGGCGCCACCCTGGAGCAGCTCGACCTCGTGAACACGGTGGTCCGGGCCCACCCCGAGGGCCTGCGGCTGGCGTACACCGCCGGCGAGACCACCGACGTGCGCCACTGCGGCCGTATCGCCGTGCTGCTCGGCCCCGCCGGAGCCGCCGCGCTCGGCGACTCCCTGGGCATCCTGCGCTCCCTGCACGTGCTGGGTCTACGGGTCCTCACGCTGTCCGGGGTGTCCTGGGCGAGCGAGGCCGGGCTGACCCGGTTCGGCGAGGAGGTCGTGCGCGAGATGAACCGCCTCGGCGTGCTCGCCGACCTCGCCGGCGCCTCCGACGGCACGATCCGCCGCACCCTCGCGGTCTCCAAGGCACCGGTGCTGTTCACCCGCTCCGCCGCCCGCACCCTGCGCCCGCACCCGGCCAACCTCTCCGACGAACTCCTCGCCGCGGTCGGCGCCGCCAAGGGCCTGTGCATGGTGCCGCTCACCGCCGAGCAGACCGGCCCGTCCGTCCGGGACGTCGCCGACCACCTCGACCACGTCCACGAGGTCGCGGGCCGCGAGTGCGTCGCCCTGTCCGGCACCTACGACGCCGGCACGGCCCACCCGCAGGACCTCGCCGACGCCTCCTGCTACCCGAACCTCATCGCCGAGCTCCTCCACCGCGGCTGGTCCGAGCCCGACCTCGCCCTGCTGAGCTGGGGCAACGTCCAACGCGTCCTGCGCAGCGCCGACTTCACGGCCCGCGCCGCCCAGCAGCGCCGCGAGCCGTCGACGGCGAAGATCGCCGAGCTGGACGGGTAGCGCCCCTAGGCGTGGTCGATCCGGCAGAGACAGAAAGGATGCTCCGCCGGATCGGCGTACACCCGGAAGTCCTCCTTGTCCTCCTGGTGCAACGGCCGCGCGCCGAGCGCCAGCGCCTTCGCCTCCGCGACCTCGACTTCCTCCCAGGTGGACCCGGCGTCGAAGTCGAGATGGAACTGCTGCGGCCGGTCCGCGCGCGGCCACTGGGGCGGGGTGTACCCCTCGACCCGCTGGAAGGCGAGCCGCGGCCCGTCGGGAATATCGAGTACGACCCACTCGTCGTCGGCGGCGTGGGGTGTGCCGCCGAGGATCCCGGCGTAGAACGCGGCGAGCGCGAGCGGGTCGGGGCAGTCGAGCACGGTGGAACGGAAACGTGCCACGGCAGGCATCGGGTCCTCCAGAATCTCGGGGGTCTCAGGAGTCTGCGGTATCGGCGTGATCTGCGGGGTCAGCAGGCGCAGAGACAGAACGGGTGCCCCGCCGGGTCGGCGTACACACGCCACGCGCGTGAGCGGTCCTCGGTGTCCAGCGGCGTCGCGCCCAGTGCCAGAACGCCCTTCTCGGCCGCGTCCAGGTCCGCGACGGTCAGGTCGAGATGGAACTGCTGCGAGTCGCCGGGCGCGGGCCACTTCGGCGGTACGTGCCCGGGCGCCTCCTGGAACGCCAGGGACCGCCCGCCCGGCAGCTTCAGGTCCACCCAGCGGCCGTCGTCCTCTCCTTCGATGGTGCCGCCCAGGATCCCGGCGTAGAAACCGGCGAGCGCGTGGGGGTCGGGACAGTCCAGGACGACGGCACCCAGTTCGGCGATGGGGGTGGGGTCGGTCATGACGGACTCCTCCTTGTTACCTATTGATGGCATTAGCCGGTAACGGCGGTTACTGCATGCTCCCGCATTGGAGGTAACGTCGCAAGCATGAGTGGTCGCAGACATGAGTGAGAGGGTTCCCGCGCCCGGGGACCTGGCCCTGATCGAGGCTCTGGTCAACACGCTGGACATCGAGGTGGGCGCCGACGAACTCGACACGGCGGACGGCCGGACCCGCTTCGGACTCACGGAGGAGGAGGTGCCGCAGGCCCGCGAACTGCGCGAGTCCCTGCGCGCCACCCTGCTCGCCCACGCGGGCCACCCCGCGCACCGCGCGACCACTCCGCTCGGCGAACTGCTGTCGCGGGCCCCGCTGTTGGTCACGGTCGACGCCGATGACGGCTCGGCGCGCCTCGAACCCACCGACGGCGAGCCGCTGCTCTCCCGCGTGGCGGCGGCGATCGCCGGGGCCCTCGTCGCGGGCACCTGGCCCCGCCTCAAGGCCTGCGAGGCCCCGACCTGTCACTGGGCGTACTACGACCGCAGCCCGGCCGGACGGGGCCGCTGGTGCTCGATGGCGGTCTGCGGGTCGCGCGCGAAGATGCGCCGCTACCGCGCCAAGTAGCCCTAACGGAAGGCGACTTGAGCGGTCCCCGCGCTCAGCACAGTCCAGTGGTGCAGAATGCAGCCAGACGCCGGTCCGGCCGACTGAGCCTCGGCCGGACCGGCGTCGTCCGCCCAACCGTCGCCCACCCGTGCGCCATGCCCTTGGACGGCCACCGAGTGAGCTTCGGCTGGACCGGCGCCGTCCGCCCACTCGTGGATGATGCGGCGGGCCGGCTCGCCGACCGTGCCCTCGGTCCGACCGGCGTCGTCTGCCCACCCGTGCGTGATGCCTGGGCAGGCTCACCGACCGTGCCCTCGGCCGGACCGGCGTCGTCTGCCCACCCCTGTGTGATGCGCTGGGCTGGCCCATCGACCGAGCCTCGGCCCGACCGGGCTCGTCCGCCCGACCGTGTGTGCTGCGGCGGGCCGGCCACCGACCGAGCCCCGCCCGGCCGGCGTCATCCGCCCACCCACCCCCTACCCGTGCGTCACGCGGTAGGTCGCCCCATCGCGCGGAACGTCCAGCCCGCCTTGCGCCACAGTGCCGGGTCGAGGGCGTTGCGGCCGTCCAGGACCACGCGGGCGCGTACGGCTTCGCCGAGGGCCGCCGGGTCCAGCTCGCGGAACTCGCGCCACTCCGTCAGGTGCAGGACGACATCGGCGCCCCGTACGGCCTCCACGGCGGTGTCGGCGTAGCCGAGCGTCGGGAAGAGCCGCCGGGCGTTGTCCATGCCCTTCGGGTCGTACACGGTGACCTGGCCGCCCTGGAGGTGGATCTGGCCGGCGACGTTCAGCGCGGGGGAGTCACGGACGTCGTCCGAGTCCGGCTTGAAGGTCGCGCCGAGCACGGCGACCCGCTGGCCCAGGAAGGACCCGCCGCCGAGCGCCTCGCGCGTCATCTCGACCATCTGGCCGCGCCGCCGCATGTTGATGGAGTCGATCTCGCGGAGGAAGGTCAACGCCTGGTCGGCGCCCAGTTCGCCGGCGCGCGCCATGAACGCCCGGATGTCCTTCGGGAGGCAGCCCCCGCCGAAGCCGATCCCGGCCCGCAGGAACTTCTTCCCGATCCGCTCGTCGTGCCCGATCGCCTCGGCCAGCTTCACGACGTCGCCGTCCGCGGCCTCGCAGACCTCGGCCATGGCGTTGATGAAGGAGATCTTCGTGGCGAGGAAGGAGTTCGCGGCCGTCTTCACCAGCTCGGCGGTCGGGAAGTCGGTCACGACGAACGGCGACCCGGCCGCGATCGGCACGGCATACACCTCACGCAGCAGCTTCTCGGCCCGCTCACTCCGTATGCCGACGACGATCCGGTCCGGATGCAGCGTGTCCTCGACGGCGAGCCCCTCGCGCAGGAACTCCGGGTTCCAGGCCAGCTCGGCGTCCTCACCGGCGGGCGCGTGCTCAGCCAGATACGCGGCCAGCCGGTCCGCGGAGCCCACCGGCACGGTGGACTTGCCGACGACGAGGGCGGGGCGGGTGAGGTGCGGGGCGAGCAGCTCGAAGGCCCGGTCGACGTACGACATGTCGCAGGCGTACTCGCCGTGCTTCTGCGGGGTGTTCGTGCACATGAAGTGGACGTCGCCGAACTCCGCGACCTCGGCCCAGTCCATGGTGAAGCGCAGCCGCCCGGTGGAGCCCTCGATCCCGGCGACGTGCTTGCGCAGCAGCTCCTCCAGCCCCGGCTCGTACATCGGGACCTCACCCCGCTGGAGCATCTCGATCTTCTCGGGAACGATGTCCAGCCCCAGCACCTCGTAGCCCAGCTCGGCCATGGCCGCGGCGTGCGTGGCGCCGAGATAGCCGGTGCCGATCACGGTGATCTTGAGGGCCATGAGTGCTCCAGAAAGGGTACGGGGGCGATGCGCGCCCGAGCATAGTCGGACGTCACAGCGGGCAACTTTCCCCCTGTCGCCAAGCTCACGTATCACTCCCGTGGGCAGGCCCCTAAAATTTGGGTTACTTAACGGTAATTAGCACCGTCATCACAGTGTCCTTGGAGCGTGAGAGACCTTGGCCGGATCGGCTGACTTCGACCTGTACCGCCCGTCAGAGGAGCACGACATGCTCCGCGACGCGATCCGCTCACTGGCCGAGGCGAAGATCGCGCCGTACGCCGCAGCGGTGGACGAGGAGTCCCGCTTTCCGCAGGAGGCCCTCGACGCCCTCGTCGCGAACGACCTGCACGCCGTCCACGTACCCGAGGAGTACGGCGGCACGGGCGCGGACGCGCTGGCCACGGTGATCGTGATCGAGGAGGTGGCACGCGTGTGTGCGTCCTCCTCCCTCATCCCCGCGGTGAACAAGCTGGGCTCGCTCCCGGTGATCCTCTCGGGTTCCGAGGATCTGAAGAAGAAGTACATGACCCCGCTCGCCAAGGGCGACGCGATGTTCTCGTACGCCCTCTCCGAGCCGGACGCGGGCTCGGACGCGGCCGGCATGAAGACGAAGGCGGTCCGCGACGGCGACCACTACGTCCTGAACGGCGTGAAGCGCTGGATCACCAACGCGGGCGTCTCCGAGTACTACACGGTGATGGCGGTGACGGATCCCGAGAAGCGCAGCAAGGGCATCAGCGCGTTCGTGGTGGAGAAGTCCGACGAGGGCGTCTCCTTCGGCGCCCCGGAGAAGAAGCTCGGCATCAAGGGCTCCCCGACCCGCGAGGTCTACCTCGACAACGTCCGCATCCCGGCCGACCGCATGATCGGCGCGGAGGGCACGGGCTTCGCCACGGCGATGAAGACCCTGGACCACACCCGCATCACCATCGCGGCCCAGGCCCTCGGCATCGCCCAGGGCGCCATCGACTACGCCAAGGGCTACGTCAAGGAGCGCAAGCAGTTCGGCAAGCCGATCGCCGACTTCCAGGGCATCCAGTTCATGCTCGCCGACATGGCCATGAAGATCGAGGCCGCCCGCGCCCTCACCTACCAGGCCGCGGCGGCGTCGCAGCGAGGCGACAAGAACCTCACCTTCCAGGGCGCCGCGGCCAAGTGCTTCGCCTCGGACGTGGCGATGGAGGTCACGGTCGACGCCGTCCAGCTCCTCGGCGGCTACGGCTACACGCGGGACTATCCGGTCGAGCGGATGATGCGCGACGCCAAGATCACCCAGATCTACGAGGGCACGAACCAGGTCCAGCGCATCGTGATGGCGCGCAACCTGCCGTAGACGTAGTCGTGGACGACGAACAGCATCGAGGGCACCCCTGGTGGGTGCCCTCGCCGTTTCGTCAGGCATGCTGCGGCCCATGACCGACCCGACCCAGGCCTTCGACACCGCCGAACGCACCATGTGGGCCGGCCGCGCCCACGCCTACGCGGCGAGCTTCGCGCGGCTCTGCGCGCACCCCGTGGAGCGGCTGCTGGACGCGGCCGAGGTCGGGACGGGGACGTACGTCCTCGACGTCGGCACCGGGACCGGTACGGCAGCCCTGGCCGCGCTGGCGCGGGGCGCACGGGTGTGTGCCGTGGACGCCGATGCCGGGATGGCGGCGGCCGCGCGGGCGGCGGGTGTGGAGGCACGGGTCGCCGTACTGCCCGAACTGCCCTTTCCCGACGGCGAGTTCGAGGCCGTAGTCGGCAACTTCGTCGTCAACCACGTCGGCCGCCCCCGCGCCGCCCTCGCCGAACTGCGGCGCGTGCTGAAGCCGGGCGGACGGGTCGCGCTGACCCTCTGGGGCGCGCGGAGGGGCGCCGGCCAGGAGTTGTTCGGGCGGGCGTTCGCGGAGGCGGGGGCCGTGATCCCCGCGGATCTGCCGCGGCTCGACCCGGCCGAGGACTTCGTGCGTACGGCGGACGGGTTCGTGGAGCTGCTCCGCGAGGCCGGCTTCACCGATGCCCGGGCCGCCGAGCTGGAGTGGGACCACCGCACCACCGTCGACGAATGGTGGGGCGGACCCGCCGCCGGCGTCGCCACCGCCGGGCTCATCGTCACCTCGCAGGACGAGGGGACGGTCGTACGGATCAGGCGGGAGTACGCGCGGCTGGCCGGTGAATTCGCCGCCGGGGGAGACGAGTTGGCCCTGCCGCACATCGCCTTGGCGGCGTGCGGCAGGGCCGGCTGACTTCCAGTCCCTCGGTCCCTCAGTTGCCGGAGACCGTGACCTTCTGGTCGTTGTTCAGCTCGTTCACCAGGGTCTTGACCTTCGCCTTGTCCCAGACGAGGTTGCCGCCCGTGGAGCCGGAGATCGGCATGTTCATGGAGGTGCCGTCGCCGCCGCTGACGCCCTTCATCGCCCAGAACATGGACCCCAGGTCCCAGAGCGACATGTCCTTGTCGACCGAGAGGGAGTCCAGGCCCGCGCCGAGCGTGGGGTAGAGCTTGAAGGGGTTCATCAGGGTCCCCGGGGTCGCCACCTGGTGGGCGAGGGCCGACAGGAACTTCTGCTGGTTCTTCGTGCGCTGGAGGTCGGACGCGGCGAACGCGTGCCGGGTACGGACGAAGGCCAGCGCCTCCTCGCCGTTCAGCGTCTGCTTGCCCGCCTTGAAGTCGGCGCCCGAGTACGAGTCCTTGAAGCCCTTGTCGATGTCGATCGTGACCCCGCCGACCGCGTCCACGATGTCCGCGAAGCCGTTGAAGCCGATCTCGACGTAGTGGTCGATGTGCAGGCCCATGTTGTACTCGACGGTCCGCACCAGCAGCGTCGGCCCGTCCTCCGCGTACGCCGCGTTGAGCTTCTCCTGCCGGCCCGTGTTCTGGTACGTCTTGCCGGAGCTGGATCCCACGTACGACGGGACCGTGACGTTCGAGTCGCGCGGCAGCGAGATCAGGGTGTCGCCGCTGTCGCCCACGTGCAGAATCATCATCGAGTCCGTGCGCTTGCCCGCGGCGGAGCCGGTGTGCAGCTTCTTCTTCTCGGCGGCGGACAGCCCCTCGCGGCTGTCGGACCCGACGATCAGGTAGTTCGTGCCGCTGCCCGCCTCCGGCCGGTCGATCACCTTCGACAGGTCGACGTCGCGGTTCAGCTTGGAGTCGGCCCAGAAGTAGGTCGCCACGGAGGTCACGACGAGCAGGGTGACCAGGGTGATCGCGGTCCACTTGATACGACGGCGCCAGTTCGGCGGCCGTCGCGGGCCGCGCCCGCCGGGCCCCTCGGGTCCGCCCGGGCCGCCACCGCCGTAGACCTGGCCGGTGTTGTAGCCGTCGTACCCGTTCCCGTTGTCGTAGCCGCCCTGGCCGTAGCCGTTCTGGCCCTCGTCATAGCCCTGGCCGCCCGTGTACGACGGCTGCGGCGGGACTCCGGCGCCGTACGGCGGGGCCTGCGGGCCGCGTCGTACCTGGCGCATCACACGTGCGCTCTCCGGCTGTGCGTTCGCGCTACCGCGTCCGTACTGGTTGCCGCGGTTGTCGCCGGATCCCTCGGGCCAATCGTTCATGGGGCCCAGTGTGCAGGTAGCGGCTGGGTCCTTTACAAGGGTCGTAGGAAAATCAGGGCACTGCTGTTGCGAAGCCAACACAAAGTCCGCAGATGTCGCCCCGGCATAAGGTGAGGACCATGACAGACCTGCCGGGCAAGCCGACGTCCGCCTCCCGGACCACGCTCAGCCACATCATGAACCACAACGACACGAACCTTCTGGGCACGGTGCACGGCGGTGTGATCATGAAGCTGGTCGACGACGCGGCGGGCGCAGTCGCCGGGCGGCACAGCGGCGGACCGGCGGTGACCGCGTCGATGGACGAGATGGCGTTCCTGGAACCGGTCCGCGTCGGCGACCTCGTCCATGTGAAGGCGCAGGTCAACTGGACCGGGCGGACGTCCATGGAGGTCGGCGTGCGGGTCATGGCCGAGCGGTGGAACGAGTCGGACCCGGCGACCCAGGTCGGCTCGGCGTATCTCGTCTTCGCCGCCGTCGACGCCGACGGCAAGCCGCGCGCGGTGCCGCCGGTCTGCCCGGAGACCGAACGCGACGAGCGCCGCTACCAGGAGGCCCAGATCCGCCGCACCCACCGCCTGGCCCGCCGCCGCGCGATCATGGAACTGCGCGAGAAGCGGGCCGCGGAGGGCCTCGACGACTGACGAAGGGGGGACGACCTACCCTCCTGGAAAAAGTGTTACAGAAATCGCCGAAGTGTCACACTTTTTCAGGAACACCCCACCTCGTCCCCGGTCACCACCCCGGACTCGCCCTGCTGCACATCCGTCGCCCGCACCCGCGTGACCTGCTTGAAGTCACTCCCGGCGATCACCTTCAGCACCGGCCCCTGCCCCTTCACCGCCCGCAGCTCGCTCCCCGGCAGCGCCGCCGCGAGCGACTTCGCGGAACGGTCCCAGCGGGGGTCGTAGGCGACGACCGTCCGTCGTACGGCGTGATCGGCCGCGCTCGTCGGCTGGTGCGTCGTGCGGAAGCCGGTCGCCGCCAGTGCCGCGTCCACGCGCTTGCCGAGTCCGCCCGTCGCGGTCCCGTTCTCCACCTGGACCTGGATCTGCTGCGGGGCCACGTCCACCTTCACGGCGTTGGCGCGCGCCGCCTTGTGCACGGCCAGGGGCTTGTCGTCGCGCAGGGCCTGGAAGAGCTTCGCCGCCTTCGCCTGGTCCCATTTCAGGGTGGAGCCGATGCCCTTCACGACGTAGCCCATCTGCCCGATCGGGACCGTGGTGAACTCGGAGGAGGACGGGGAGAAGGTGCGCATCGCCCGGCCGAGGTCGAGTAGTTCGTCGGTGCCGAAGCCCTTGTCCGCGCGGACCGAGCCGAGGACCGCGAGGGTCACGTCACGGAACTTCAGCGGGTTCAGCAGCACCCCGGAGGAGGTGGCCTGGTCGATCAGCGCCGCGAGGAAACGCTGCTGGCGCTTCATCCGGCCGAGGTCGGAGGCGCCGTCGACGTGCCGGGAGCGGACGTACTGCAGGGCCTGCCCGCCCATCAGCGTGTGCGTGCCGGCGGGTAGGTCGAGGCCGGTGTACGAGTCCTTCAAGGGCTCGGCGGTGCAGATCTTCACCCCACCCAGAACGTCGACCGTCTTCATGAAGCTGGTGAAGTCGACCTCCAGGTAGTGGTCGATCTTCACGTGGGTCATGGACTCGACGGTCCGGACGGTGAGGTTGGGGCCGCCCTCCGCGTACGCCGCGTTGATCTTGATGGGGTGCGGGCCGTGGTGCTCGCCGGTGGTCTGGTCGGTGTGCGCGGGCGTCTCGGCGTAGGAGTCGCGCGGGAGGCTGACCACGCTGGCGCGCTCCCGGTCCTCCGAGATGTGCACGATCATGATCGTGTCGGTGCAGTGGCAGGGCGCGCCGCCGAGGTGGTACTTGTGCCGCTCGTCCTCGGTGATCTTGTCGCGGCCGTCGGTGCCGACGAGCAGGACGTTCATGCCGTGGCCCGCGCGCGGGCGGTTCTTCATGTCCTTGAAGGGGTCGACGCGGGTGATGTCCGCGTCGAGGCTGGTGACCACCGCGTGCCCGATCCCGGCGGACGCGAGCACCACCACGGACAGCGTGCTCGCCGCCCGCATGGCCCAGCGCGGCTTCTTCGGCCGTACGGGGGGCCGTGGGCGGCGCTGTGGGGGACGGGCGGCGGGGGAGCGGCGGGGCGGCGTGGGCATGGGGGACACCTCCGCGAGGGCCGTACGTGGGATCTTGAGCACCGTAGGCCGATACGATCTGATACCACCGCAGACGCCCGGGCGGGGCGCGTCCGTGTCCCCCGTTCGCGGTAACGTGAGCCCCCTATGAACGCCAAGCCCGACGTGCGACTCCCCGCCGTTTCTGTGATCATGCCCGTCCTCGACGAGGAGCGGCATCTGCGCGGAGCCGTCCAAGCGATCCTCGCGCAGGAGTACGACGGCGAGATGGAGGTCGTGATCGCCATCGGTCCCTCGACGGACCGTACGGACGAGATCGCGGCCCAGCTCGTACGCGAAACTGCATCTTCTGAAAACAAGCGCGTCCACACGGTCCCGAACCCGACCGGCCGCACGCCCGCCGCCCTCAACGCCGCGATCAAGGCCTCCCGCCATCCGATCGTCGTCCGCGTCGACGGCCACGGCATCCTCTCGCCGAACTACATCGCCACCGCCGTACGCCTCCTGGAGGAGACCGGCGCGCAGAACGTCGGCGGCGTCATGCACGCCGAGGGCGAGAACGCCTGGGAGGACGCGGTCGCCGCCGCGATGACCTCGAAGATCGGCGTGGGCAACGCGGCCTTCCACACGGGCGGCGAGGCAGGCTCCGCCGAGACGGTCTACCTCGGGGTGTTCCGGCGCGAGGCGCTGGAGCAACAGGGCGGCTACAACGAGGAGTTCATCCGCGCCCAGGACTGGGAGCTGAACTTCCGCATCCGCGAGGCGGGCGGCCTGATCTGGTTCTCGCCCGAACTGCGGGTGTCCTACCGCCCGAGGCCGAGCGTGAAGGCGTTGGCCAAGCAGTACAAGGACTACGGCCGCTGGCGGCACGTCGTCGCCCGCTACCACGAGGGCTCCATCAACCTCCGCTACCTCGCCCCGCCGACCGCCGTCTGCGCGATCGCGGCCGGCATCGTGATCGGCGCGGCACTGACCCCCTGGGGCTTCCTGATCCCGGCCGGCTACCTCGCGGCGATCACCCTCGGCTCCCTCCCGGCAGGCAAGGGCCTCCCTCTGAAGGCCCGCCTCCAGATCCCGGTCGCCCTCGCCACCATGCACATGTCCTGGGGCTACGGCTTCCTCACCAGCCCCAAGTCCCTTGCGCGCAGAGTGATCGCGTCCCGCCGACCCGCGGTACTCAGCTCGACCAGCAGCTGAAGTACCGCGAGCCTCCGGCCCGTGAGCCGCTCAGCCCTCCTGGGTCCTCCGCCGCGTCCGCGAGCTGACCCAGGCGACCGTCGAGACCACGGCGACGAGCATCGCCGTGTCCTCGGCCAGGGTCTCCAGCGCGCTCGCGACGGAGTGGCCGAAGGCGACGGCCGTCGCGAAGTGCGCGATCGCGACGGCGAGGAGCCCGAGGGCGAACCGGGTCTCCCCGGCCCGACCTCGCGGCGGTCCGCTCACCAGACGTAGTTCGGGTCGACGTGCATGCACGCCGTCGTGTCCGAGCCGTTGAGGGCGTCCGCCGATGTCGGGGTCGTGTCGTCCTCGGCCGGGGCCTTGTACTTGGTGCCGGTGGTCCAGTCCGCGCCGACGACCAGGGTGACGCCGGAGACGCTGGTGGACTTCTTCACCGCGCTCGTCGGGATGCCGAGGGCCTTGGCGACCCGCTGGGCGTCGCCCTCCAGGTCGGCGCTCGGGTAGCGGACGAGCGTCGTGGCCTCGCTGGGGGTCGTCGAGGAGTCGGCCACCGCCTCCTTGAAGCCCTCGCCGACGAGGAGTTGGGCCACCGAGGTCGCCCGCCCCCGTACCGCGCTCGTCGTGTCGGTCCGGGTGCCGTTCTCCACCTGTACGGCGATCTTGTCGTCGGCGGCGGCCGGATCGGTGGACGCCTTCACCGCCGTGGCCGTCTTCTTCTTGTCCTTGCCGTCCAGCGCGATGTCCTCACGGACCAGCCGGAACAGCTGGTCGGCGTCGGTCGGCTTGGGCACCACCCGGCCGCTGCTGCCCGAGTACTCCCACGGCATCGTCGTCATGGTGATCCGGCTCGTCGGAACCTTCTTCAGTTCCTTGCTCAGGTCGTACAGCTTGGCGACGGTCCCGAGGCCGTTGTCGACCGTGATCGCCTTGGTGGCCGTCTCGGCGAGGCTGCGCAGCTTGGTCGGGTTGCTCAGCGTGGCGTTCTCCCGCAGCTGGCGGACCATCGAGTTCATGTACTGGTGCTGCGCCTTGGTCCGGGCGATGTCGGTGTCGTCCTCGAAGCCGTAGCGCGTGCGCAGCCACTCCAGGGCCTGCTTGCCCTTCACGGCCGTGGTGCCCTTCTTCAGCTTCAGGCCGGAGCCCTTGCCGGAGGAGGTGTGCGAGTAGACGTTGGCGTCCACGCAGACCGGTACCCCGCCGATCGCGTCCGCCATCGACACCACACCCGCGAAGTCGACCATCATGAAGTGGTCGATGTGGATGTCGGTCAGCTTCTCCCAGGTCGCCACCGTGCAGCCGGGTCCGCCGCGGCCCAGCGAGTCGTTCGTGATGACGTCCGTCTCGGCCGCGTACGTCGTGCCGGTGTCCGGGTCCGTGCACTTGGGGATGTCCATCAACGTGTCGCGCGGCATGCTCACGACCGACATGTTGCTGCGGTCCGCCGAGACATGGAGCAGCATCTGGACGTCGGCGCGGGGCGCGGTGTTGAACGTGTCCTTCGCGCCGCCGAGCTTCTGGTTCTCCGCGGAGTCCCGCGCGTCCGAACCGATCAGCAGGATGTTCAGCGGCGTCTGCCCGGCCGCGTTGGCCTTGGACTCGGCCGCCCTGTCCTTCTCGTCCCCGATGTTCAGGGGGTCTTTCTTTATGTTGTGGTTGAGGTGCTGGTAGTACAGATATCCGGCGCCGGCCGTCCCGGTTATGACCACCGCGAGGACGATCGCCGACCAGCGCAACACCCGGCGTCTACGGCCCTTGCGTCTGCCCCCGTCTCCGTCCGACGGTCTCTTCCCGTCCGCCGGCGTGAGCGACATCGTGTCCTCAACCGCCGGCACCTCCCCACGCACGCTCTGAGTCAAGTCCCCACCCCTCCCACACCGCGCCCTGACGCACGGGTCCGCCCCGCGCCCTGTTAGACGCGGAACGGACCCGTGTGGTCACTTACTTGGCGCACTCAACCTTGTCCGCCGTGGACTTCTGGACCCCCTCCGGCGTCGACCCCGCGGTCGAGGTGAGCGGGACGCCGGCTCCCTTGAAGTCCTTGCCCAGGGTCAGCGTCATCGCCGGCAGCCCCTGGGAGTTCTGCACACTCTTGCCCGGCTTCATCGCGGATCCCGAGAGACCCATGATGTCGGCGAGCCTGCGAGCCTGGTCCGCCTGGTCGGGCGCGTACTCAAGTGTCGTCTTCGCGAGCGCCGCCGGAGCGTTGCCCGCGTTCTCGGACTTGAGCACGCCCTCATCATTCTGCAGCCACGTGAGAGTTTCCTGTGCGCTGCCCGCGTCGGCCCCTCCGTTGAGGATCCGCACCCGCACCGCGGAGGCGGCGGACTTGGTGCCCTTGAGCCGGGCGGCCACGGCCGCCTTCTCCTTCGCGGCCTGCTGCTTGACCGCGGTGAAGGACGTGTCGCTCTTGATCAGGGAGAAGACCTGCGGGGCGGTCGTGTTGTTGAGGACGACCGTCACCGGGGTCTTCTCCGCCGGGTTGTCGACGACCGGCACGGTGGTGAAGGTCAGGTTCTTCGGGTTGAGCTTGCCCAGCTCCAGACCCAGGTCCTTCAGCTTGCCGATCGAGTCGAGGTTGTCGTCGACGGTCAGCGCCTTGGTGCCGGCCTCGGCCAGCTTCAGCATCTTCGAGGGGCTGGTGAGCGTGGAGTTGGACTTCAGCTTCCGCATCAGCGCGCTGAGGAACTGCTGCTGGAGCGTGATCCGGCTCAGGTCACCGCCGAAGCCGACCGAGTGCCGGGTCCGCACGAAGGCCAGCGCCTGCTCGCCCGAGAGATTGTGCGTGCCCTTGGACAGCTTCAGGTGCGAGTCCGAGTCGTCGATGTCCTTGGCCAGACACACCTCGACCCCGCCGACCGCGTCGGTCAGCGTCTTCACGGCGTTGAAGTCGGCCACCATGAAGTCGTCGGGCTGGATCCCGGTCAGCTCGGTGACCGTCCGCACGGTGCAACTCGCCGTGCGGCCGTCCTGGCCGAGGCTGGTGTTGAAGCGGACGCTCGTCGTGCCCGGGATGACCTTGGACGTGCCGTCCGACTGGGCCGTCTGGCAGTCCGGGACGTCGGTGATCAGGTCACGGGGGATGCTGAGCGCGGTCGCGTTCGAGCGGTCCTTGGACACGTGCAGCAGGATCGTGGTGTCCGCGTGACCGACGCTGCCGGAGTCGCCGTAGCCCTCGTTGCCCGCGCCGGTGCGCTTGTCGGTGCCGATCACCAGCAGGTTGATGGCCTTGCCCTTGCTGAAGCCACCGGTGCTGGCGCCGTCGTCGGAGACGGCCGTGATGTTGTCGTTGAGGTGCTTGATGTAGAGGTACCCGGCCGCCGAGACGGCGACCAGCACGAAGGCCAGACCGCCGCCGGTCCACATCAGGATCTTCTTGCCCTTGGCCTTCTTCTTCACCGGCCGGCGCCCGCGCCGCCCGGGTGGCTCCTCGGGCGCGCCCCGCCGTCTGCGCGGCGGCGGCACCTCACGCCCGGGGGCCTTCGGGACCGTCTCCCGCTCCGGCGCCACGCTGCGGTTCTGCGCGGTGGCTCTACGGGGCCCCGGCACCGCTGACTGCGGTGTGGAAGGAGTCAGTCGCAGTTCGTATTCACCAGTGTTCGGATTGAGTACCCACTGGTCTGCGGGGTCGATGTCGCCCGCCCGCCCACGGCCTTGCGCGTCCACGGTTTACCGAATCCTCCGTCGGGGCCACGCGGCGCCTTCCCCCTCCAGGCGCTCGGGTCTCGTACAACCGGTGCGCAAGCACACCGGGTCGCTCACACTATCCGTCCAGTTGAGCGGCAAGTGACTGTGGTGACAAATTCCACGTCCCTACAACCGGTCAATCCGTCCTATTTTTCGGAACAGTAGTTCGTCTGCCTGGCGATCGCTTTACCCGCAGGTGTCCTCGGCGGCCGTGTTCCCGCGAAACGTCGGCGCGGGTGTGGCTCCCGAACCCGGCGTCGTATTAAGGGCGTTTGCGGCGGAACCCCGCGGAACTTCCCGCGTCACCGCGACGGTCGCGTCCGCCCTAAGCCGGGCGAACAGCTTTTCGGCCTCGGGCTCCACAAGCTGGTCGCGATTCGCGTTGTAGACGTACGACTCCCGCGGAACGGTGAGGAATTGCACATGTTCGGTGGGGATGTTCCGCAATCCGCGCACGAGTTCGTACAGACCACGCAGATTCGCCAGTTCCGGATCGGTGGTCAGCGACGAGGTGGCCGCGTCCAGCACGGGATACAGCTTCACCGGATTGAACAGCACGTCGTCACTCCGCACCTTGTTGACGAGCGCCCCCAGGAACCCCTGCTGACGGTCCATCCGGTCGGTGTCGCTGCCGTTCCCGAGCGACTTCCGGGCCCGCACATACCCGAGCGCCTGCTCCCCGTCGAGCGTGACGCGCCCCGCGGGCAGCCTCAACTTGGCGGCCTTGTCGCGGATGGGAGCTCTGAGACAGACCTGCACCCCGTCCACAGCGTCGACCATGTCCTTGAACCCATGGAAATCCACCACCATGTGATGGTCGATCCGTACGTTCGTCAGCTTCTCCACGGTCCGGATCGTGCACCCCGAACCCCCCACCTGGAACGCGTAGTTGAACATCGCGAACATCGGCTCGCTCCGTGTCCCGTCCGGCCGCAGACACCCCGGTACGTCCACCATCAGGTCCCGCGGCAACGACACGGCGGTGGCACTGCGCCGGTCGGCCGCCAGATGCAACAGGATCGTCGTGTCCGACCGCTCGGTCCCCGAGTCCCGCCCGTACTCCGCGTTCCCGTCCCCCGACCGCGAGTCGGACCCGATCAGCAGAATGTTCTGCGCCCCCTTCACCAGCGCGGTCGGCCGCTCCTTGTCGTACCGGGCGAGTTCGGCGGCGGCGGCGTTGTCCGGCGTGATGTTCGAGTCGAGCTTGGCGTAGACGCCCCATCCGACCCCGGCGGCCCCTACGACGATCACGGCGACCCCGGCCCCGACCCACCGCACCCACCGCCGACGCCGCCGACGTACGAGCCCGACCCCGGACGCGGAAGCCCCCGCACCCGGCCCGAGAACGCCTCCCACGGTGTCGTCGAACACGTGCGGTTCCACCCCTCATGGCCGAGTACGAGCGCGTGGTTCTGCTCCTACGACCATGGCGCGGATGGGGTGGGGAGGCGGGGGTTAGCGACCCATTCGGGTGACTGTGATGCCTCCAGGGGCGCGGGGCTGTATCGATGTGCGGCTCCGCCGCGTGGGCGCGACCAGCCCCCACCGGGCCCGCACCCGCCATACGAGCGTCCGCACCCCCTTCAGAGGCGCGAAACAGTCACCCGCTCACTCTCAACCCGCTTGGCCAACGATTCCTCGCTCAATTCCGCCACATTCCGACACAGGACCACGGACCCCCCGGAGGCAAGCGGCGCATACAACCCCGCGCTCAACCCCTCCCACGTGTCGTACGACAGCCCCGACAACACCCGAGCCCCCGCATCTCCGCCGGCCCGAGCCCGCTCCACAACCTGCACCCCGGTCAACTCCGCCCCACCCACGACCAGCGCAGGCTCCTCGGGATCCACCGGCGAGAACGCCACGAACCGATCCCCCTGACTCGGCACCTCAACGGCATAGTCGGCAAACCCGGCCGGAGTCTGCGGAAACCGCCCCCCGAGCGGCCGCAAGGCAAGAGCAACCCGCTCCCCGCCACAGGCACGCGCCGCCTCCAACGACTCCGGCCCACTCACGACCACATCGGCCCGTGCGGGGTCACCCCCGACATCCGCGACCACCCCCACGGACGAACACGCCAGCAACCACACCGCCGTCTGCCAGTGCGCCGGCAACAACACCGCGACCCGATCACCGGGCCCCGCACCGAGATCCCCCTGAAGCAGATTCGCGGTCTTGGCCACCCAATTGGCGAAGGTGGCCACGGACAATTCGACACGTTCACCCGTGGCATCGTCGTAGAAGGTCACCAGGGGGCGGCCGGGATCCGCGGCGAGCGCGGAACGCAGCAGGTCGGCAGGGGTGCGATCGGTGGCGTTCACCCGCGCAAGCGTACGCGGGCGCCCGCCGCCGCACGCCCCCGCGTCCGGCGCCGGACCACCGGTTCGGACGAACGGCAGCCGACGGTCCGTCAATTCCCGGATGGGCGGATATGTATGGCTATGTTCAGAATCAGGGGCATGCGTGGATTCCTTGCTTCCTCGATCGGCGTCACCTGCGCGGCCGCACTGGCCCTCCCGCTCACCCTGCCCGCGTCCGCGGCACCGGCGGCGCTGCCGGCGAGCGGCGCGAGAACCGCGTCGGCGGCCGCCGCACCGGACCTCCCCGGCAGCACCCAGTCGCTGCCCCTCACCCCCCGTACCCGCGACCGCACCCTGGGCGCGGCCCCCGAACAGGGCCTCACCCGCGACGACGTACACCGGTTCTCCCTTGTCGGCGTCACCTGGGCCGACCCCGACACCGAACTGCACGGCCAGGTCCAGGTCCGCACCCGGGCCACCGGCACCGGTAAGTGGTCCGGCTGGCAGGACATCGACACCCACAACGAGGACCACGGCGCCGACCCCGGCACCGCCGAACGCACCTCCGGCCACGTCCACGGCTCCACGGCCCCGCTGTGGGTGGGCGACTCGGACGGAGTGGACGTACGCATGAGAGCGACCGCGGAGAACAGGCGGGTCGCGGAAGCCGTGGAAGCGCAGCAGTCCCAACTCCCGGCCGGCCTGCACCTGGAACTCGTGGACCCAGGCGCGGAACCCTCAACCTCCGGCGCCCGCGCGGCCACGGACCGCGCCGCCGTACCCCTCACCGCCGAGACGGCCGCGGCGTCGGCGACCAACACCGACCTGGTCCCGCTGGGCGCCGCCGAGATCCCGGCACTGAGCAAGCAGGCCACCGAACGCGAACTGCCGACCCTGCGCGGCAGCGGGCCGGTGCGGGCCAAGCCGTACATCGGGCCGCGGCCGCGCATCGTCACCCGGCGCGGCTGGGGTGCCGACGAGAAGCTGCGGGAGAAGGGGTTCGTGTACACGAAGAAGGTCAAGGCGGCCTTCGTGCACCACACCGCCACCGGCAACAACTACCGCTGCTCGCAAGCGCCTTCAGTCATTCGCGGTATCTACCGCTACCACGTCAGGAGCAGTGGCTGGCGTGACATCGGCTACAACTTCCTCGTCGACAAGTGCGGGACCATCTACGAGGGCCGCGCCGGGGGAGTCGCGAAGGCGGTCATGGGCGCCCACACCCTCGGTTTCAACACCAACAGCATGGGGATCGCGGTCCTCGGAACCTTCGGCAGCGCCAAACCGTCCTCGGCGGCAGTGACCGCCATCGCCAAGCTCACCGCATGGAAGCTCGGCCTCTACGGGGTCAATCCGCGCGGCAAGACATACCTGAAGTCCGCTGGTGGCAATCTCTACCGAAAGGGAAAGAACGTACGACTCAATGTGATCTCCGGCCATCGGGACGGGTTCGCCACGGACTGCCCAGGACGGCAGCTCTACGGCAAGCTCGGCTCGGCCCGCTCCACGTCGGCCCGGTACCAGGGCCGCTGACCGGGGCGGACCGACAGGGGGGCCGGGGAAGGGTCTGCGGTCTGCATACACTGGCCGGCCGAAAAAACAGTTCGGCCGGTCCCGGCAGGAAGCAGAGACGACAGGTGACAGAAGCGATCCTCCTGGTCGGCGGCAAGGGCACCCGGTTGCGCCCGCTCACGGTGCACACCCCGAAGCCGATGGTCAGGGCGGCGGGGGTGCCGTTCCTCACGCATCAGCTGGCGAGAGCGAGAGCGGCGGGCGTGGACCACATCGTCCTGGCCACTTCCTATCTGGCGGAGGTGTTCGAACCGCACTTCGGTGACGGTTCGTCCCTCGGCCTCCACATCGAGTACGTCACGGAGGACGAGCCCCTCGGCACGGGCGGCGCGATCCGCAACGTGGCCTCGCGCCTCCACTCGGGTCCCGACGACCCGGTCCTGATCTTCAACGGCGACATCCTGACGGGCCTGGACATCAGGGCCCTGGTCCACACCCACGAGACAACGGGCGCGGACGTCTCCCTCCACCTCACCAAGGTGACGGACCCCCGCGCCTACGGCCTCGTCCCTACCGACGAGACGGGCCGAGTCCTGGCCTTCCTGGAGAAACCACAGACCCCCGAGGAGATCGTCACCGACCAGATCAACGCGGGCGCGTACGTCTTCCGCCGCTCGATCATCGACACGATCCCGGCGGGCCGCCCGGTCTCGGTGGAACGCGAAACGTTCCCGGACCTGCTGGCTGCGGGAGCCCACCTCCAGGGCCTGGTGGACTCGACATACTGGCTGGACCTAGGCACGCCGGCCGCCTTCGTCCGAGGCTCGGCGGACCTGGTCCTGGGCCGAGCCCCGTCCCCCGCGATCCCCGGCCGCTGCGGCGACCGCCTGGTCCTTCCTACGGCGCGAGTGGCCCCCGACGCCAAGTTGACGGGCGGCACGGTGGTGGGCGAGGGCGCGTTCGTGGCGGAGGGCGCGAGGGTCTTCGGTTCGACGATCCTGCCGGGCGCGGTCATCGAACCGGGCGCCGTCATCACCGACTCCCTCATCGGCACCCGAGCCCGAGTGGGCGAACGCTCCGTCCTCACCGGCACAGTCATCGGAGACGGCGCGATCATCGGCGCGGACAATGAACTCCGCGACGGCATGCGGGTGTGGTGCGATGCGCGGATTCCGGCGGGGGCGGTTCGGTTTTCTTCGGATCAGTAAGGTCGGATCACTAAGGGGGGACAGGGCGATGGGGGTGGGCGACCGTTGGCCCACCTCTGAGCCCACCGAGTCGGTCAGAGGCCGACGTCTAGGTCTACCGAGTCGAGCGCCGGTGCACCTCCCGGCCTACCGAGTCAGTCGACGGTCCACTTCTGAGCCCACAGAGTCGGGTAGTGGGTGGGCATAGGCCTGGGGGTCTGGGGGCGGAGACCCCAGGGACGGCGAGCGGAACCCCGGCAACCTCACAGCTTTCCGATGTCACCCCGCGGCATCTTCGGCGCCCGCCTATCCGGCGTACGTCCGCTCAGCAGAATCAACCGAGCCGCCCGATGCCGCTGCCCCGCGTACGGCTCCAGCAACGACAACATCACCGAGTCATCCGCGTCCCGGTCCCCGGCCAACGCCCACCCCACGATCCCCGGCAGATGCAGATCCCCCACGGTCACCGCATCCGCCGCCCCATGACTCCGCTGCACAGTCTCCGCGGACGTCCACACCCCCACCCCCGGCACAACCTCCAGCCGAGCCCGCGCATCCTCCGCGGACATCGCCACCGCCTGCTCCAGCCGCGCAGCAACCCGTACGGCACGCAGAATCGTAGAAGCCCGCTTGTCGTCGACCCCGGCCCGATGCCACTCCCACGACGGAATCAACGCCCACGCACGCGGCGCCGGCATCACCCACATCCGCCCGCCCACAGGCCCAGGCGCCGGCACCCCGAACTTCCGCACCAACAACCGCCAGGCCCGATACGCCTCGTCGGTCGTCACCTTCTGCTCCAACACCGACGGAATCAACGACTCCAGCACCAGCCCGGTCCGCGTCAACCGCAACCCAGGCCGCCGATGCTGAGCCACCGCCAGAAGCCGATGCCGAGGCACAAACGCCTCAGGATCATCAGCGGCGCCAAGCAGGTCAGGCAACCGCTCCAACAACCACTCAGCCCCCGGCCCCCAGGCCTCCCCGCGCACCTCACCCCCGTGAGCGGACACCCGCAAGGTCCCCGGCCCGACAGGCGTGAGACTGGCCCGCCACACGGACCCGTCAGCCGTAGCGCGAAACGTGGGATCCCCGGGCCCCCGCCGCAACGGCCCGAGCACCAGCCCGAGATCAAGCGTCCCGTCCGGCACCCAGCTCCGCACCCGTCCCGCTGCCTGCGAAGCCTGCCGAGGCACACCCCCGGGCACGACGACATCCCCGCCCCGCACAGTCGTACGAGTGGGCCGAGGAGAAAAACGTCCGGCCACAGTGAGATTCCAGGGTGATGTGAGAGGCCTGAAGAGTGTCACGAGCCTAGGCGGTAGCGCCCCTCAGGGGCGCGGGGCTGTGCCAATGTGCGGCTCTGCCGCGCGGACGCGCCCAGCCACAAACGACCCGCACCCGCGAACCGGTACAGCCCCGACGGCGATTCAGCGCACCTCGACAAACGCCTCCGCATCCCTCTCAGCTCGCGCGGCCGGTTCCCCCGCCGCATGCCCCACAGCAACCGCCCCCATCGGATCCCACCCCACCGGCAGCCCCAACACCCCCCGCACGACATCCCGGCAGAACATCGTCGACGACACCCACGCCGACCCCAGCCGCTCCCCGGCAAGGGCCACCAGGAAGTTCTGAACGCCGGCCCCCGCGGCCACCACGAACATCTCCCGCTCGGCCGCGTCCCGCCGCGCGTCCCCGTACGTGTGCGACCCGTCCATGACGAGACACGGCACCACGAGATACGGCGCCCCACGCAACACGTCCCCGCGCCGCACCCGCTTCGCGACGGACTCCTCCGACTTGCCGTCCCGCCGTAGATCCGCGATCCACGCGTCCCGCATCGCGTCCAGCAGCGAAGTCCGGGACTCGGGGGACTCCAGCAGCACGAACCGCCACGGCGTCGTGTGATGCGGCGCCGGCGCGGTCACGGCCGCGGCCACGGCCCGTCGTACGGCACCGGGATCGACCGCCTCGTCCGTGAAGGCCCGCACAGTACGACGCTGGGTCACCGCCTCCCGTACCGCCTCCGACGTCCCCAGCCGGAACATGTCGTCGCGCCCGCCCCGCACCATGGCCCGCGCCCCCACTCCGTAGTCCCCGGTCACCACATGCGGCAGCCCGCGCACGACGGCGACGGGCAGCCCGGCGGCCTTTCCCTTGACGAGATCACCGGCGGCGGCCAGTTCGTCGGCCGTCGCCACGACCGTCGCGCTGAGCGGATTGCCGTACGCGTCCGTGCCTCCGCGCAGATCGTCCAGTACGCGCACCCCGGCGGCGCCGATCGCGACGTCCGTGAGCCCCGTGCGCCACGGTCGTCCGAAGGTGTCGGTGACGAGGACGCCGACGTTGACGCCGAGCGCGTCCCGCAGCCCGTCGCGGATCGCGCGCGCGGACGCGTCCGAGTCCTCGGGCAGCAACAGCACGGTCCCGGCAGGGGTGTTGGAGGCGTCTACACCGGCGGCGGCCATGATCAGCCCCTGCCGGTTCTCCACGATCCGCAGGGCTCCGCGCCGCGCCACGACCCGTACGGTCTCGGCGTCGATCGCGGCCTCCCGGTCGGTCGCCTCGACGATCCGCCCCTCCGCCTTGGACACGATCTTCGAGGTGACCAGCAGGACGTCCCCGTCGACGAGCCCGGGCTCGGCCGCGGCGATCAGCTTGGCCAGATCGTCTCCGGCCGCCACCTCGGGCATCCCGGGCACGGCCCAGACCCGGTAACCCTCCACCGGTGCCACTCCGCTCATACCGCCCGCACCTCCTCCGCCAACGCCAGCGCCTCCCGCGCCATCCGCGCGGTCGCCTCGGTGTCGGTCATCATCAGCGGTACGGCCCGGCAGCGGATGCCGGCCGCCTCGACATCCGGTACGGCGGCGGCGTCCACGGTGTCGACGAGCCAGCCGTCGAGCAGCCCCGAGCCGTAGTGCTCGGCCACCGCCGTGGCCGTGGACTCCACGCCCACCGCCGCGAGCACCTTGTCGGCCATCCCGCGCACGGGCGCGTCCCCGACGATGGGGGAGAGGCCGACCACGGGCACCCCGGCCTCGGCGATCGCCTCACGGATGCCGGGCACGGCGAGGATGGTGCCGACGGAGACGACCGGGTTGGACGGCGGGAAGAGGATGACGTCCGCCTCCGCGATCGCCTCCAGGACCCCGGGCGCGGGCTTGGCCTGCTCGGCCCCGACCGGCACGACCGCCTCGGCGGCCACCGACGCGCGCAGCCGTACCCAGTACTCCTGGAAGTGGATCACCTTGCGCTCGCCGTCCACCTCGACGGCGACATGCGTCTCGACGCGGTCGTCCGTCATGGGGATCAGCCGCACCCCCGGCTGCCACCGGTCGCACAGCGCCTCGGTGACCGCGCTCAGCGGAAACCCGGCGCCGATCATCTGCGTCCGCACGATGTGCGTCGCGAAGTCCCGGTCGCCGAGCCCGAACCACTCGGGCCCGACCCCGTACGCCCCGAGCTCCTCCTTGAGGTGGAAGGTCTCGTCGGCCCGACCCCAGCCCTGTTCCTCGTTGATGCCGCCGCCGAGCGTGTACATCACCGTGTCGAGGTCCGGGCAGACCTTCAGCCCGAAGAGGTGGATGTCGTCCCCCGTGTTGCCGATCACCGTGATGTCCGCGTCCGGCACGGCCTGCTTGAGACCGCGCAGGAACCGGGCACCACCGATACCGCCTGCCAGAACCACAATGCGCATGGGGGCAAGTCTTGCAGGCGGGTCTGACAACGCGGCGGGCAGTCGTCGTATCGCGCGCCCGGCGGTCACCGCATCGCGTCAGGCGGTCACGGCATCGACCGGCTCGGACCCGGTGCGCCGCGCGCAGGCCGTGTGCATCGGCATCTCGGTGAGGCCGGGGAAGTAGACGTGCAGGCTTATGGCCGGTTCGAGGGTGTCGTTGACGACCTCGTGGACGTACCCCGGCGCGAACACCCGCTGCGCGCCCGCCCCCAACGCGCGCGTGCCCCGTTCGGTGCGCTCGGTCAGGGAGCCGTCCAGGACGGTCAGCACACCGGAGGAGCGGCCGTGGTCGTGCAGCCCGCTGCCCTGTCCGGGCACCCAGGACAGCAGCCACACCTCGTAGCCGGGGCCGGTGCGCAGCCGGTGGTACCAGCGGGTCGTCGCGTCGTACTCGACTAGGTGCTCCCACTGAGCGCGGTCGGCCGCGACGGAGCGCGCCAGGCCGACGAACTCGGCCACCGTGGCCGGGTGTTCGCGCGGAGGCTGGAGGAGGTGTGCGACTTCGAGGATGTCGCCGGCGATCTGGAGGTCGCTGTCGCTGTTCATGGGGGTGCGGGAGTTCCTCGGCGTAAGAAGTAACGGCGGGGGCTGGGTGTCACCAGACAGACAAGCAAGTAAGGCCGGAGCGCGTGGGGCTCAACAGCCGGAACAGCAACAACAGCTGCGGCGAGCGTGGGCAGCACCGAGGGACCCGGCGGTGCGGGTTGAGGTGAGTGCCGAGTTCGCGAGCATGCCCACAAGGACAGCGGTTCACACCCGCACTGTCAACTCGACGCCCGGTATGTGGGACATGTTTCACCTCATCCGGTTCATCTCCGAGGTGAAAGGTTTGTTCAGGCGCCTACCGGGACACATGGCGCACAACCGGACGCACAAACCCCAGTGGAACGAGATCGAACTCCTGGGCGTCCTCCCCCGTACAGGCTCCGTCTCGGGGTAGGAGGCGCTCGGGGGGCCTCCTTTGCTTGTCAAGGTTTAGGCCGATTTGAACACTTTCCGCTAGCCCTTGGTTCCGCAGAGTGAATAAGGGGCCCAATAGCAGATCTCGGCTTGACTCGCCCGGAGCAGCACACTTGTAATTTCACTCGTGTCGTTCAGCCGACATCGGTAACGGCCACATCACGGGGACGCGAAAGACGGACGAGGGGCGCACATGACCGAGCTGGTGCAGCAACTGCTGGTCGACGACGCGGACGAGGAACTCGGCTGGCAGGAGCGCGCGCTGTGCGCCCAGACCGACCCCGAGTCCTTCTTCCCCGAGAAGGGCGGCTCCACCCGCGAGGCCAAGAAGGTCTGCCTGGCCTGTGAGGTCCGCTCCGAATGCCTCGAATACGCCCTCGCCAACGACGAACGCTTCGGCATCTGGGGCGGCCTCTCCGAGCGGGAACGCCGCCGGCTCAAGAAGGCCGCCGTCTGAAGCCGGACGGCACACCTCGGGACATACCTCGGGACGTACTGAACGGCCCGTCGCAGCTGGGTTGTCCACAGGCGGCGGGCCGTCGTCATGCCCAGCCGATAGTGTGGGCGCTCGTCCGAGACGTACCGCAGTCCCCTCGGGACACGGGCGTCCACCGCAGTCCATCGAACCGGGGCCCGTACCTCGATGTCCGTGCACAGCCACACGGCAGCCCAACACGACGCTGCCACTCCTGAGTTCCCGCGTCACGTGGTGACAGCGGTGCTCGTCTCCCACGACGGCGCCCGCTGGCTGCCCGACGCGCTCGCCGGGCTGCTCGGCCAGGAGCGCCCCGTGCAGAGCGTCATGGCCGCCGACACCGGCAGCGCGGACGACTCCGCCCAGCTGGTCACCGACGCCCTCGGCGCCGACCGCGTGCTCCACCTCGCCCGGCGCACCGGCTTCGGCCAGGCCGTCGAGGAGGCCAACCGCACCGCACCCCTGCTGACCCCGGACGAGCTGCCGTACCTGAAGCGCCCCAGCGGCTGGGACCCCGTCACGCGCACGTGGCGCGACGACGCCTACGACCTGCCGGAGCTCCCGCACGGCGAACCCGTCCAGTGGCTGTGGCTGCTGCACGACGACTCCGCCCCGGAACCCGACGCCCTGGCGCAGCTGCTGCGGGTCGTGGACCAGGAGTACGAACTGGGCCGCGACGACGTGGCCGTCGTAGGCCCCAAACTGCGCGGCTGGTACGACCGGCGGCAGCTGCTGGAGGTCGGCGTCACCATCGCCCACTCCGGCCGTCGCTGGACCGGCCTCGACCGCCGTGAGCAGGACCAGGGACAGCACGACCACGTACGGCCCGTGCTGTCCGTGTCCACCGCCGGCATGCTCGTCCGGCGCGACGTCTTCGACGAACTCGGCGGCTTCGACCGCCGGCTGCCCCTGATGCGCGACGACGTCGACCTGTGCTGGCGCGCCACCGCCGCCGGACACCGCGTCCTGGTCGCCCCCGAGGCGGTCGTACGGCACGCCGAGGCGGCCTCCCGCGAGCGCCGCGCCGTCGACTGCGCGGGCCGCACCGTCGCCTCCCCGCACAAGGTCGACAAGGCCGGCGCCGTCTACACCCTGCTCGTCAACAGCCGTACGGCCGTGCTGCCCTGGGTCCTCTTCAGGGTCGTCGTCGGCACACTGCTGCGGACCGTCGCCAACCTCGTCGGCAAGGTCCCCGGACAGGCACTCGACGAGATCCGCGGCCTCCTGGGGACCCTGCTGCGCCCCGAGCGGATCCTCGCCGGACGGCGCAGGCGCGCCGGCGCCCAGATCGACAAGGCCGAACTGCGGCCGCTGTTCCCGCCGCCCGGCGCGACCGTGCGGGCCACCTTCGAACAGTTCGCCGGAAGCTTCGTCGACACCTCCGACCCCGAGATCACCTCCGGAGCCGGCCGGCACGGCGGCGCCGTCGAGTCCGGACCCGGTGGCGACGACGCGGACTTCCTGGAGATCGAACAGTTCGCGCGCGTGAAGCGCATCGCCCGCAAGCCGGGCCCGGTGCTGTTCCTGGTGCTGCTGCTCGTCTCCCTCGTGGCCTGCCGCGGCCTGCTCGCCAGTGGCGCGCTCACGGGCGGCGCGCTGCTGCCCGTCCCGGGCGACTCCGGCGAGCTGTGGTCCCGCTTCCTGGACTCCTGGCACCCGGTGGGCGTCGGCGGCACCCCGTCCGCGCCGCCGTACCTCGCGCTCGTCGCGATGCTCTCCTCGCTGCTCTTCGGCTCCACCGGCTTCGCGGTCACGGTCCTGCTGGTCGCCTCGGTCCCGCTGGCCGGGTTCACCGCCTACTTCGCGTCCCGCCCGCTCGTCGAGTCGCGCCTGCTGCGCGCGTGGGCGGCCGTCGTCTACGCCTTCCTGCCCGCCGCCACCGGCGCCCTCGCGGGCGGCCGCATCGGCACCGCAGTGCTCGCCGTACTGCTCCCGCTGATGGCCCGTGCGGGCATCGCGGCCAGCGGCCTCACCCACACCTCCGGGGCCCGCGGCAGCTGGCGCGCCACCTGGGCGTACGCCCTGCTCCTGACGATCACCACGGCCTTCACGCCGATCATCTGGCCCATCACGCTGCTCCTCGGCGTCGCGCTGCTGGCCGTGCGCCGCAGCGACCTCGTCGGCTACGGGCCGCGCTTCCTGGCCCAGTACGGCACCCCGCTGCTGATCCTGGCGCCCTGGTCGCTGACCCTGCTCCCGTTCGGTTTCTTCCAGCAGGCCGGTCTGGAGTACGGCTCCGGGTCCGCGTCCCCCCTCGACCTGCTCGGCGCCAGCCCGGGCGGCCCCGGCACGGTCAGCGGCCTGATGCTCGTCGGCATCGTCCTGGCCGCGCTCGCCGCCCTGCTGCGCGGCGACCGTCAGTTCGGAATCTGGACGGCCTGGGGCGTCGCCCTCGTGGGCCTCGTCTTCGCCGTCCTGTCCAACAGCTCCACCTGGGCGGGCCCCGCGACCCTCGTCTACGGCCTCGCCCTCCTCGCCGCCGCCGCGCTCGGCGCCGACGGGGCACGCGCGCGTGTGGCCGAGCAGAGCTTCGGCTGGCGCCAGCCGGTGGCCGTGCTGATCGCCTTCGCCTCGGCAGCGGGCCCGCTGCTCGTCGCCGCCGGCTGGATGATCCGCGGCGCCGACGGCCCCCTGGAGCGCCACGACCCGACCCAGGTGCCCGCGTTCGTCGCCGAGGAGAGCGGCACCCAGGACCAGGCCCGCACCCTCGTCCTCGACAGCGACTCCGCCGCCCACGTCGGCTACATGCTGGTGCGCGGCTCCGGCGCCCGCATGGGAGACGGCGAGTTCGCCGCGGCGGACGGCGAGAACACCAAGCTCGACAAGGTCGTCGCCAACCTCGTCGCCGGCTCCGGCGCCGACCAGGCCGACGAACTCGGCGGCTTCGCCGTGCGCTACGTCCTCGTCCACAAGGGCGCGCCCCGCGAGGTCAGCCGCGTCCTGGACGCCACCCCCGGCCTCAGCAGGCTCAGCCAGGCCGACGGCAGCGCCCTGTGGCGGGTGGACGCGCAGGTCTCCCGCGCGGCCGTCGTCACCGGCTCCGCAGCCCCGAAGCCCGTCGCCGCCGGACCCGTCGACGTCCACACCACGATCCCGTCCGGCGCCACCGGCCGCGTCCTGCGCCTCGCCGACTCGGCCGCCGCGGGCTGGACGGCCACCCTGGACGGCAGGCCCCTCACCCGCACCACGGTCGACGGCTGGGCTCAGGGCTTCGAACTCCCCGCCTCCGGCGGCAAGTTGGACGTCACCTATGACGACCCGATCGGGCACACCGCCTGGCTGTGGACACAGGGCGCGCTCGCCCTCGTCCTCGTCGTGCTCGCCCTCCCGGGCCGCCGCCGTGAGATCGACGACGACCTCCCCGAGGAGGAGCTGATCCCGGCCCAGGCGGTCGCGGGCGAGGGCCGCAGGGCCCGCCGCCTGCGCGCCCAGGCGGAGGCCGAGTCCACCGACCAGACCGACGACCCCGCGGACACCGGGCAGTTCGACGCGTTCGCCACGGACACCACGCCTCCTCCTTCGGAGGAGGGGGTTGCCGCGATCCCGCAGCAGCAGTCCTACGGCGAGTGGGACACGGCGAGCTACGCGGGCGCCGAGTACGGCACCTACGGCGGCGAGCAGTACCAGACCAACGAGCAGTACCCGGCGGGTACTTACGACCAGTCGTACCAGGCGGACCCCTACCAGGGCGGCCAGTACGACCCGTACGCGTACGGCGGCCGGCCCCCGACACCGGCGTACGACCCGACGTACGACCAGGGCCACGACCAGAACCAGGGCTACGACCAGAACCAGGGCTACGACCCGAACTACGACCCCGCCTACGACCCGACGTACGACCCGGCCCAGCAGCAACAACCGCACGGCGATGAGCGCCCCGACGGGAGCCAGCAGTGAACCGCACCACCCTGTCCCTCCTCGCCGGCGTGGTCGCGCTCGGCGCCGTCACCGGGTTCGCCGAGATGAAGGCACCGGCCGCGTCCGGCGCCGGCACCGCCAAGGCGGCCGCCCAGCTGCCCGTGGAGCGCACCAGCCTGCTCTGCCCGGCGCCCAGCACCTCCGACCTCGCCGACACCTCGTACACGTCCTTCACGCCCGTCACGACAGGCACGGACAGCAGCGGCAAGGCCGAACTCCAGTCCGTCACCGAGGAGTCGGGCGACGGCACGAGCAGCAAGAAGAAGCCCGCCAAGCCCGTCCTGGAACCCAAGGACCCCGGCACCCCGGCCACCGGCGACAGCTCAGGCGCCGACGCGCCCGCACTGCTCGGCACCGCCGAGGGCAAGTACGCGCCGGGCTGGGCCGTTCAGGAGACCACCGAGGTCGCCGCGGGCAACGGACGCGGCCTCCAGGGCGTCAACTGCACCGCCCCGGACACCGAGTTCTGGTTCCCGGGCGCCAGCACCTCCGCCGGCCGCACCGACTACGTGCACCTCACCAACCCGGACGACTCCGCCGCTGTCGTCGACATCGAGCTCTACGGCAAGGACGGCGACCTCAAGTCGACGGTGGGGGAGGGCATCACGGTCGAGCCGCACGCCAGTGAGCCGATCCTGCTGTCCACGCTCACCGACGGCCAGGAGACCGACCTGACCGTGCACGTGAGCGTGCGCAGCGGCCGGGTCGGCGCGTCCGTGCAGGCCCTCGACGCCAAGCTCGGCGGCGACTGGCTGGCCGCCTCCACGGACCCGGCGGGCAGCCTGGTCATGCCGGGTATCCCGAAGGACGCCACCTCGGTGCGGCTGATCGCCTTCACGCCGGGCGACTCGGACGCCGACCTGAAGGTGCGGCTGTCCTCACCCACCGGGATGATCACGCCGGCCGGGCACGAGACCGTGCACGTGAAGGCGGGCATGACGACCGCCGTCGACCTGGGCGACGTCACGCGCGGCGACCCGGGCTCCCTGGTCCTGACGCCGACCGACCAGTCCGTGCCGATCGTCGCCGCGCTGAAGGTCGTACGGGGCAAGGGCAGCAAGCAGGAGACGGCGTTCATCCCCGCGACCGGCCAGGTCGGCACGCGCGCGACGTCCGCCGACAACAGCGCCAAGGGCTCCACCCTGTCCCTGGTCGCCCCCACCCGCACCGCCACGGTCAAGGTCACCGCGTCCGCGGGCAGCGGCGGCGGCACGCCCGTCTCGAAGACGTACACGATCAAGGCCGGCACCACCGAGGACGTCGAACTCCCGGTCCCCGGCGGCCTGAAGGGCACCTACGCGCTGACGGTCGAACCGCAGTCGGGCGGCCCGGTGTACGCGGCCCGGACCCTGTCGGCGACCGAGGAGGGCGTACCGGGCTTCACGATCCAGACGCTGCCCGACGACCGGGGAACGGTGTCGGTACCGCAGACGGACGAGGACCTGTCGGTGCTCCAGAAGTAGCGGTCCGCGGCACGCGCGCGGGGAGGGGCTATTCCTCCCCGTAGCGCGGATCGACGGTCTCCGGGGTGAGCCCCAGCAGTTCGGCGACCTGCTCCACGACGATCTCGTGGACGAGGGCGGCCCGTTCGTCGCGCCCCTTCGTGCGGATCTCGACCGGGCGCCGGTAGATCACCACGCGCGCGGGCTGCCCCTCGCGGGCGGCGATCGTGCCGCCCAGGGGCACCGACTCGTCGTTCCAGCCCTCGCCCGCGCCACCCAGCCGAGGGACTTCCAGGACGAGGAAATCGATGTCGGTCAGCTGCGGCCAGCGTCGCTCCAGGCGCTCCACGGAGTCCTGCACCAGGTCGGCGAACGCGTCGGCGCGGCTCGCGGCGAGCGGAACCTGGGGCGGTGCGATCGGGCCGCGCATGCCCCGGCCGTGGCGATCGCGGCGGCGGGGCCCGGGTCCGGCGGCAGAGGGCGGTACGGGGGTGTCCATCACTGGTGAAGCGTAGTCCCCGCCGGGTCCGGCCGCCCGACTCCACCCGCCGCCGGGCACTCCGCACGGCATGTCGCCGGATGACCATTCCAGCCAAGGTTGGGCTCGATTCCGTATGCCTCCAAGACCGTCGCTCTCAAGGCAATTGACGGTGTTTGTACCGAGTGGTGACCGGGTTCGACCCCGTTCGAGATCTCGGGAAGGGGTGTCCGCGCAGGTCAGCGCCGTGTTACCGGTGGGTTGTGTGGGGCGTTTCACAGCCCGACACGGTGGGGTGACCTGGGGGAGAGTCTTCGCGGCCCGCTCAAGAGTGCGGTACCGTCCAACGTCGTGAGCCCTGTACGTCGTTGTTCGCGCACCGCTTGCGGCCGCCCCGCCGTCGCGACGCTGACGTACGTCTACGCCGACTCGACCGCGGTCCTCGGCCCGCTCGCCACCTACGCCGAACCCCACTGCTACGACCTGTGCGCCCAGCACTCCGAGCGCCTCACCGCGCCCCGCGGCTGGGAAGTCGTCCGCCTCCTCGACAGCTCCGCTCCGGCCCGTCCGAGCGGCGACGACCTGGAAGCGCTCGCCAACGCCGTGCGCGAGGCGGCCCGCCCCCAGGAGCGCGCGGCAGGCGCCGGCGGCGGAGGCGGGGCCCGCACGGCGGACCCGATGGAGGTCGCCCGCCGGGGTCACCTTCGAGTGCTGCGCTCACCGGACAACTGACCCTGTCCGTCCCGCGGTTCGCTTCCGGTAGTTCCTCGATCGATTCACTCGGCGATTCATCCAGCGCTTCATCCAGTGGTGCACGCCCATTGACGCACCCTTGTCGCGGACACGACGATTTCGACACTCGCGAGAAATCGCTTTCCGCATCGCGGAATCCGGGGAGGTGCCCGTGTACGTCCAGGAGCTGGAACCCGTCGCCGACTCGCTCGGCCTGTCCGCCCTGGTGGCGGCTCTGCCCCTCGTCATCGTCCTGGTCCTGCTCGGCGGAGTGCGCCTGAAGGCGTACTGGGCGGGCCTGACCGGCCTCCTGGCGGCTGCCCTGGTCGCCTGGCTCGCCTACGGCATGCCGCTGGAGCAGACCGTCTCCAGCGCCGCCCAGGGAGCCGTTTTCGGCCTCTTCCCCATCCTGTGGATCGTCGTCAACGCCCTCTGGGTGTACCGGATGACGGTCCGCACCCGGCACTTCGACATCCTGCGCCGCTCCTTCGGGCGGCTGTCCGACGATCCCCGCATTCAGGCCCTGGTCGTCGCCTTCTGCTTCGGCGCCCTCCTGGAAGCCCTCGCCGGCTTCGGCGCGCCCGTGGCGATCTGCTCGGTCATGCTCGTCGCGCTCGGCTTCGACCCGGTGCGCGCGGCCGTCGTCGCCCTGGTCGCCAACACCGCGCCCGTGGCCTTCGGGGCGATGGGCACACCGGTCGTCACCCTTGCCCAAGTCACCGGCCTGCCACTGGATTCGGTAGCCTCCGTGGTGGGCCGTCAGACGCCGTTGCTGGCCCTTGTGGTGCCGCTCGTGCTGGTCGGACTCGTGGACGGCAGACGCGGGCTCCGGGAGACCTGGGTGCCCGCCCTGGCGTGCGGACTCGCCTTCGCCGCGGCCCAGTTCGCCGCCTCCAACTACGTCTCCGCCCAACTCGCCGACATCGCCGCCTCCTTGGCCGGCGCGGGCGCCCTGGTCGCCGTACCGCAGGCACGAAGGCCCGCCACCGAGCTGGTACGCGCGTCCGTGCTGACCGGCGTACCCAGCGAGGACCTCGCGGAGGAGGACCCGCGGCGCGAAGTGCTGCGCGCCTACGCGCCGTACGCGCTGATCGTGGCGATCTTCTCCGCCGCGCAGATCCCGGCCGTCAAGGACTGGCTGGCGGGCGCCACGCGCGCGTACGACTGGCCCTTCCTGGACGTCGTCAACCCGGACGGGAAGCCGGTCGGCGGCAATGTGTTCACCTGGCCGATCGTCGCCACCGGCGGCACGCTCGTGCTGATCGCCGGGGTGTGCACGGCGGTTGTCCTCGGGGTCCACGCGCGCGTGGCGGTACGGGAGTGGGCGGCGACCGTGCACGAACTGCGGTTCGCGATCCTCACCGTGACGTCCGTGCTGGCCCTCGCCTACGTCATGAACCTCTCCGGACAGGCCGCCACCATCGGGCACTTCGTGGCGGCGGCAGGCGCGGGGCTCGCCTTCTTGTCGCCCGTTCTGGGCTGGTTCGGCGTGGCCGTCTCCGGGTCGGACACGTCGTCCAACGCGCTGTTCGGCGCCCTCCAGGTGAGCGCGGCCCGCGAGTCGGGACTGTCACCCGAACTCCTGGCCGCCGCCAACAGTTCGGGTGGTGTCCTCGGCAAGATGATCTCGCCGCAGAACCTCACCATCGCCTGCGCGGCCGTCGGACTGGAGGGCCGCGAGGGGGACTTGCTGCGCAAGGTGCTGCCGTGGAGCGCGGGGCTGCTGCTGGTGATGTGCCTCATCGTGGTCGGGCAGAGTTCGGCCGTCCTGGGGTGGATGCTGCCCTGAGCGCAGGTAAGAGTCTGTGGACGGCTCGGTTACCGCGCGTCGTGATGTCGGTGCCGGCGGGTAGTTTGGGGCGACCGATAGGACTTTCTGGAGGGTTGGCCGTGTCTGCTGATCTGTCACAGCTCGTGAAGGCGTACGACGTACGGGGCGTCGTCCCGGACCAGTGGGACGAGTCGTTGGCCGAGCTGTTCGGAGCGGCCTTCGTCCAAGTGACCGGCGCGAGCGCGATCGTGACCGGACACGACATGCGGCCCTCGTCCCCGGGCCTCTCCGCGGCGTTCGCGCGCGGGGCGGCGGCGCGCGGAGTCGACGTGACCGAGATCGGTCTGTGCTCCACGGACCAGCTGTACTACGCGTCGGGCGCGTTCGACCTGCCCGGCGCCATGTTCACGGCCTCGCACAACCCCGCGAAGTACAACGGCATCAAGATGTGCCGGGCGGGCGCGGCCCCCGTGGGCCAGGACACCGGCCTCGCCGAGATCCGCCAACTCGTCGAGTCCTGGCTGGACTCGGGCGCGCCGGAGGTCTCCGGACCGACGGGAACGATCACAAAGCGGGACACGTTGGAGGATTACGCGGCGCACCTCCGCGGCCTCGTCGACCTGACCTCCATCCGCCCCCTGAAGGTCGTCGTCGACGCGGGCAACGGCATGGGCGGCCACACGGTCCCGACCGTGTTCGCCGGCCTGCCGCTCACGCTGGTCCCGATGTACTTCGAGCTGGACGGCACGTTCCCGAACCACGAGGCCAACCCGCTCGACCCGGCCAACATCGTCGACCTCCAGGCACGCGTCCGCGAGGAGGGCGCCGACCTCGGCATCGCCTTCGACGGCGACGCCGACCGCTGCTTCGTGGTCGACGAGAACGGCGACCCGGTCTCACCGTCCGCGATCACTGCCCTGGTGGCCTCCCGCGAGCTGGCGAGGAACGGCGGCAAGGGCGTGATCATCCACAACCTGATCACCTCCTGGTCGGTCCCCGAGGTCGTCAAGGAGAACGGCGGCACACCGGTACGCACACGCGTGGGCCACTCCTTCATCAAGGCCGAGATGGCGAAGGTCGGCGCGATCTTCGGCGGCGAGCACTCCGCGCACTACTACTTCAAGGACTTCTGGAACGCCGACACGGGCATGCTGGCCGCCCTCCACGTCCTCGCCGCGCTGGGCGGCCAGGACGGCCCCCTCTCCGCCCTCGTTGCCCAGTACGACCGCTATGTGGGCTCCGGCGAGATCAACTCCACGGTCGACGACCAGCAGGCCCGCCTAGCGGCGATCCGTGCCGCGTACGAGGACCAGACCGACCTCACCCTCGACGAACTCGACGGCCTCACCGTCTCCTCCGCCGACTGGTGGTTCAACGTCCGCCCGTCCAACACGGAACCGCTGCTGCGGCTCAACGCGGAGGCGCGGGACGAGGCGACGATGGGGAAGGTGCGGGACGAGGTACTGGGGATCATCAGGGGCTGACGGCGCTTCGGCTGAGGGTTCTTCTCGACGCCGGTCGGTAGATCCAGCGCGCCCGGCATCCGAGGCCGGGTTCAGCGTCCCGCCGACCAGGAGGGGCGCACACCTCCAGCGCCGGTCGGCATTTTCAACCGGTCCGGATTCCGAGGGCGCGTGCACCGTCCGTCCCCGTCCAGAGGAGGACACCTCTGCGGCGCCGATCGGCATTTTCAGCTTGCCTCGCGTCGGAGGACGGGTTCACCGTCCCGAACCCCCACCCACCAGGGAGGGGGTCCACCCCTCCAACGAAGGCCGCCATTCTCAGCCCGTCCGGCGTTTGAGGACGAGGCCGTTCAGGCCGAAGGGGGGTCTGGGGGCGCAGCCCCCAGGTACGTGAGCCCCAACCCCGGCAAGCATTCCCCACCGGCGGTAACCTGACCAGGCACATCCGCCCAAGCGTCGCAGACAGTCGCAGACACCCCCTCGGAGGGACACCTCATGCCGCTCGAAGCCGGCCTCCTGGAGATCCTGGCCTGCCCGGCCTGCCACGCCCCCCTCAAGGAGCAGGACACCGAGCTGATCTGCACCGGCGAGGACTGCGGCCTGGCCTACCCCGTCCGGGACGGCATCCCCGTACTGCTCGTCGACGAGGCCCGCCGCCCCGCGTAACCGACGACGACGCGATCGGAGGCCGCCGCCCATGCTCGACGAATCGCTGCTCGACACCCCGGAGGCACTGGCCGAGGCCGACCGCCGAGCCCTGCTCCGCGGTGCCGCCGAAGCCGGTGCCAGGGTGCGCACAGCCGCCCGGCACGCCGCCGAGGCAGGCGTCCACGACCTGAAACCGGACGGCCGCCCCCGCGCCATCCTGATCGCGGGCCCCGGCGCCGCCGCGACCTGTGTCGCCGACCTGCTCGGCACCCTCGCCGGCGCCAGCAGCCCCGTCACCCGCCTGGCACCCACCGGCGTCGCCCCCGCTGCCGGCGCCCTGCGCTGGGAACTCCCGGGCTGGGCCGGCTCCGTGGACCTGCTGCTGATCACCACCCCGGACGGCACCGAACCCGGCCTGTCCCTCCTCGCCGAGCAGGCCTACCGCCGCGGCTGCACCGTCGTCGCCGTAGCCCCGACCCGCAGCCCCCTCAGCGAGGCGGTGGACGGTGCTCACGGCCTCTTCGTACGGATGGCGACCGCACCGTACGAACACGACGAACCCCTGGCCGCCTCCGCCCCCGGAGTCCTCTGGGCGCTGCTCACCCCGCTGCTCGCGATCCTGGACCGCACCGGCCTGCTCAGCGCGCCGCCGGAGGCCCTGGAGAAGGTCGCCGACCGCCTCGACCAGGTCGCCGAGCGCTGCGGGCCCGCCGTCGCGACGTACAGCAATCCCGCGAAGACCCTGGCCGCCGAACTCGCCGACTCGCTCCCGGTGATCTGGACGGAGGGCACGTCGGCGGGCCCGGCGGGCCGCCGTTTCGCCGCCGCGCTCGCCGAATTGGCCGGCCGCCCCGCGCTCGTCTCCGAACTGCCCGAGGCGCTCGCCGAGCACAACGCGCTGCTGGCCGGCCCGCTCGCCGCAAGCGCCGACCCCGACGACTTCTTCCGCGACCGCGTCGACGAGGCACCGGCGCTGCACACACGCGTGGTGCTGCTCCGGGACCGTCCGATCGGCGGCCTCACCGCGGCGCCGACCGCCCGTGACCTGGCGCTCAGCCACGACACGCCGATCAGCGAGCTGGAGCCCGAGGAGGGCGGCGAGTTGGAGACCCTCGCGGAGCTGATCGCCATGACGGATTTCGCCGCCGTTTACCTGGCGCTCGCCTCGGGCGCCTGATCTTGTCGTCGAAGCCCCTGCCGTCGTACACCGTCGTACGTGGCGCGAATCCACGTCGTACCCAAGTCGTACGCAGAGAGAACCGGTAGAGACCCGCATGGACCGCCTCGACAACACGATCCGCCCCTACGCCTGGGGTTCCCCCACCGCCATCCCCAAGCTGCTCGGCGTCGAGCCGAGCGGTGAACCGCAGGCGGAGATGTGGATGGGCGCGCACCCGGGCGCACCCTCGCGCACCGCGCGCGGGACGCTCGTCGAGGTCATCGAGGCGGCTCCGGAGCGGGAGTTGGGCGACAAGGCGGTGGCGAAGTTCGGCCCGCGACTGCCCTTCCTGCTGAAGATCCTCGCCGCCGGCGCCCCGCTCTCCCTCCAGGTGCACCCCAACCTGGAGCAGGCGAAGGAGGGTTACGCCGACGAGGAGCGCCGGGGCATCCCTGTGGACGCCCCGAACCGCAACTACAAGGACGCCAATCACAAGCCCGAACTGATCTGCGCGCTCACGGAGTTCGACGGCCTGTGCGGCTTCCGCGACCCGCTGCGCGCCGCCGACCTGCTCGCCGGCCTCGGCGTCGACTCCCTGAAGCCGTACATCGACCTTCTGCACGCACACCCCGAGGAAGCCGCCCTGCGCGAGGTCCTCACGGCGATCCTCACCGCCGACCCCGAGGAGATGCGCCACACGGTCACCGCCGCGGCGACCGCCTGCGCCCGCCTCGGCGGCGACTACGCCCCCTACGCCGACATCGCGCACCACTACCCGGGCGACCCCGGTGTCATCGCGGCCATGCTCCTGAACCACGTCCGACTCCAGCCCGGAGAGGCCCTGTTCCTCGGCGCCGGCATCCCGCACGCCTACCTCGACGGCCTAGGCGTCGAGATCATGGCCAACTCCGACAACGTCCTGCGCTGCGGCCTCACCCCCAAGCACGTCGACGTCCCCGAACTCCTGCGCATCGTCCGCTTCGAGGCGAGCGACCCCGGAGTGCTGCGCCCCGAGGCGTCCCCGGACGGTGAGGAGGTCTACGAGACCCCCATCGACGAGTTCCGGCTGTCCCGGTACGTCCTCCCGGAGGGCACCGGCGCCCACGACCTCACCCTCGACACCCCGCAGATCCTGCTCTGCACGGCCGGTGCGGTGAAGGCGGGCGAGTTCGAACTCGCCCCCGGTCAGTCGGTGTTCGTCCCGGCGGGAGACACGGCCGAGGTGTCCGGAGTCGGCACGGTCTTCCGGGCCACTGTGATCGTATGACCGGGCCTGTGGATACCTGACGAGCCGTCGCCGGGCAGGGCTGCAAGAATGGCCCACCGGCAAAGGACGGGCAAAGACGACCGGACGGCCACTCTGGGCAGACGTCCGGGGCAGACGTACGAAGGCGAAGGGACACCGCGAACACATGAGCGCGTCAGGCGGCACCAAGGCGATCGTGGCGGCACTCGGCGCCAACCTCGCGATCGCGGTATCGAAGTTCGTGGCGTTCGCCTTCAGCGGCTCGTCCTCGATGCTCGCCGAGGGCGTCCACTCCCTCGCGGACTCCGGTAACCAGGCCCTGCTCCTGATCGGCGGCAAGAAGGCCCAGCGCGAGGCCACCCCGCAGCACCCCTTCGGCTACGGCCGCGAGCGGTACATCTACGCCTTCCTCGTCTCGATCGTCCTCTTCTCGGTCGGCGGCATGTTCGCCGTCTACGAGGGCTTCGAGAAGATCAGGCACCCGCACGAACTGGAGCACTGGTACTGGCCGGTGGGCGTCCTGGTGTTCGCGATCATCGCCGAGGGCTTCTCGTTCCGTACGGCCATCAAGGAGTCGAACGAACTGCGCGGCTCGCACTCCTGGTCGCAGTTCATCCGCCGCGCCAAGGCCCCCGAGCTGCCGGTCGTCCTCCTGGAGGACTTCGGCGCGCTCATCGGCCTGGTCCTCGCCCTCGGCGGCGTCGGCATGGCCCTGCTCACCGGCGACGGCATCTGGGACGGCATCGGCACGCTCTGCATCGGCGTCCTGCTCATCCTGATCGCGCTGGTCCTGGCCGCCGAGACCAAGTCACTGCTGCTCGGCGAGTCCGCCGGCATCGAGGACGTCAAGAAGATCGAGGCCGCGATCGTCGACGGCCACACGGTCACGGGCATCATCCACATGCGCACGCTCCACCTCGGCCCCGAGGAACTGCTCGTCGCCGCCAAGATCGCCGTCCAGCACGACGACACGGCCACCGAGGTCGCCACCGCGATCAACGCGGCCGAGTCCCGCATCCGCGAAGCCGTCCCGATCGCCCGCGTGATCTACCTCGAACCCGACATCTACAGCGAGTCCGAAGCCACCAAGGGCCCGGACCGCGAAGCAACCCCCGGAGGCCCGGCCCAGCACCCCACCGAGCACTGAGCCCCTCCGCCGCTACGGCAACAGGGCCCGCCGAGACGTCCGACGGGCCCCGCTTCCCCTACACCTGCTGAACGGGCCACGGCGCGACCGGCGCCGCCCTCCGCCGCCGTACGACGAACGCGGCGATGCCCAGGCCGATGCCGACGAGGGCGAGGACGACCCCGGAGATGACGGCCGTCCCGATGACGGAGGCGACCGTACGGTCGTCGGTCACCCGGTCCCGGACGGCTGACTTGGCCACTGTCCCGTCGTGGTCGCTCGCGAAGAAACGCGAGTCCATCGAGTTCGCGCGGTTGTCACCCAGCAGGAGCAGCCGCCCCTTCGGGACCGTCACGTCGTACGTCTTGTGCACGCCGTCGACATCCCCCTGCTTCACATAGGGCTCCGCCAGCGGCTTTCCGTTCACGGTGATCCGCGCGGCCGTGCCCGAACCCGCGCAGCACACCACGCGGTCGCCGCCCACCCCGATGACCCGCTGCATCACGCTCGCGCTGAACCCGTAGCGGTCCGGAGCCGAGAACAGCACGACGTCACCGCGGTGCACCTCGCCGCCGTCGACCTTCTCGTAGACGATCCGGTCGCCCGGCTTGTACGTCGGCGCCATGCTCTGGCTGCCGACGGTGGAACTCCCGTACGAGTCCCGCGCGTACACGAGCGCGCCGAGCGCCAACACCACCCCCAACACGCCCACGACTACAGCCGCGCCCCGGAGTCCCCGCCCCTTGCCCGACATCGTTCCCCCCCCATGCGGCACTTCCGCGGGGGCGAGGGTAGCGGGTGCCCATGAACGGTCTGTGCGGGCCCGCGACCTGCGACAGTCGCAGGCCCGCACCGGCTAACCGACCTCGCTCAGCACACCGAGCACCGCCGACTCGTCACCGGCCGCCGACAGCCGCTCCCGGAACCCGGCATTCATCAACTTCCGCGACAGCAGCGCCAGAATCCGCAGATGCTCATCACCGGCGGCCGCCTCCGGCACGGCGATCATGAACACCAGCCGGGCCTTCGTACCGTCCAGGGAGCCCCACTCGACCCCCTCCGCCGACCGCGCGAACCCGACGACCGGCGCACTCACCGCATCCGTCTTGGCATGCGGAATCGCGATCTCCTCCCCGAGCCCGGTCGTCCCCTGCGCCTCCCGCCGCAGCGCGGACGCCACCAGCTCCTCGACGTCCACGACCTTGCCGGTCCGCGTCAGCAGCCCGGCCATCTCCCGAATCACGGCCCCCTTGTCACCCGCGTCGAGCCGCACCTTCACGGTCTGCTCGGTGAGGTAGCCGGAGTGGACTTCGGGGGTGGGGTTCGCGGTGGTGGGGGAGCCGGAACCGGGGGCACGTTCGGCGTCGGCCGAGTCGGCATCGGTCGTAGCCTCAACTGCGGTCGCAGTACGCGAACTTGAGCTACCCGAGCCCACCACACTCGCCGTCACCGTCCCGCCGCGCACAGCCCGCTCCGCTACGACGGTCCCGGCGCCCGGCACTCCGACCCCGGCCCCGACCAACGCGAGCTCGGGTTCGTTTGCGATGCCCCCGTGCCCGACGGGCTCCCCGCGCCGCTTCCGCTCACTCACGTCGACCAGCGCGACCGTCGTCACCGCGGTGACCGCCGTACCGATCGCCACCGCCACGAAGAACATCGGTACGCCGCTCACCGCGCCCAGCACCGCCACGATCGGCCCGCCGTGCGGCACCGCGTCCTTCACCCCGGCGAGCCCGGCGACCGCACCGGCCACCGCGCCGCCCAGCATGTTGGCGGGGATGACCTGCGCGGGTCGTGCCGCCGCGAACGGGATCGCGCCCTCGGAGATGCCGAAGCAGCCCATGAACAGCGAGGCCAGACCGGTCTCCCGTTCCTGCTCGGTGTAGAGCCGCTGCCGTATCAGCGTGGCCAGGCCCTGGCCGAGCGGCATCACCGGGATCGCGGCGGCGCACATGCCCATGACGGCCTGGTTGCCGGTCGCGATGAGCCCCGCGCCGAACAGGAACGCCGTCTTGTTGACCGGCCCGCCCATGTCGAACGCGATCATCAGCCCCAGGATCGTGCCGAGCAGGATCGCGCTGGTGCCGGTCATCCCGCCGAGCCAGCTGGTGAGGTGCTCGAACACCCAGGAGATCGGCTTCCCGATCACGTTGATGAAGAACAGTCCGAGCGCCGTCGTCGCCACGATCGGGATCACGATGATCGGCATGATCGGCTGCACGAACTTCGGGACCCTGACCTTCTTGATCCACAGCACCAGATACCCGGCGAGGAACCCGGTCACGATCGCCCCGATGAACCCGGCGCCCGCCTTCGAGTCGTACAGCGAACCGGTGTTGGCGATCCACCCGCCGATCATGCCCGGCACGAGCGCGGGCCGGTCGCCGATCGCGTAGGCGATGTAGCCGGACAGGATCGGCACCATCAGCGTGAAGCCGATCACGCCGATGTTGTTCACGTCCATCCAGAAGGAGTCCTTCGGGATGACGAGACCGCCGGAGGGGTCCGGATGGCCGCCGAGTGACAGCGAGATCGCGATCAGCAGCCCGCCGACCACGACGAACGGGATCATGTAACTGACCCCGTTCATCAGCGCCTTGTACGCGACGCTCCGCTCCCTGCCACCCGGTGCCGCCGCCGCTGCGGCCGTAGCGTCCGCCGTGTGCACGGGCGCGGTGCGCACCTGCTCGATCAGCCGCTCGGGATGCCGAATGCCCTCGGCGACCCCGACCATGAGGACCCGCTTGCCGACGAAACGGCTCAGGTCCACGTCCTTGTCCGCGGCGACGATCACACCGTCCGCAGTGCTGACATCGTTGTCATCCAGGATGTTTTCAGCCCCGATGGAACCCTGCGTCTCCACCTTCATGTCGATGCCGCGGCTCTCGGCGGCCTGCGCGAGTTTCTCCGCAGCCATGTACGTGTGGGCGATGCCGGTCGGGCACGCGGTCACCGCGAGCAGCTTCAACCGCTGCCGCTCGCCATCGCCGCCGCCCGTGGGGGGAGGGCCGGCCGTACTCGTCACGTCGTTCTCCTAACACCTTCGTCGCACGGAACGCCGTCCCGGACGTCCCGCAAGATCGATCAGAGGCTCCTGATCTCCGTGCATCCTGCAACATCCGACGCCCGACTCAAAGACACGGAAGTCCCTGGTCGCCGTCGTCCGCTCCCCTCCGTCCACCGCTCGCGGGCATCCCGTTGCAGCTCCCCCGGAAACCTGATCCGACACCCGACGCCCGCTGGAGTTCGGCTGGATCCGTCCGGAGGTGGGCTGGGGCGGCCGGGTCCACCGGTGTAGCTTGGGTGGGAGCCAGACGTCGCTGCTGATGGCGGTCGGGCGGTCCCATCGCGGACCGGCCGAGGGAGAGAGGGCCTCCGACGGACTGCGCTGCGCGCACGCGGGCATGCCTGTGTCCTCCTTGGGGCACCCCTGTGTCCGCCGCCGCGCAGACCAGCCGTGCCCACCTCGCCCCAACCCCGAGGAGTACCTCGCAATGACGACTGTCGACAACCGACAGGACTTCAAGGTCGCCGATCTCTCCCTGGCCGAGTTCGGCCGCAAGGAGATCACCCTCGCCGAGCACGAGATGCCCGGCCTGATGTCGATCCGCCGCGAGTTCGCCGCCAGCCAGCCGCTGGCCGGCGCCCGCATCATGGGCTCGCTGCACATGACCGTGCAGACCGCCGTCCTGATCGAGACCCTGGTCGCCCTGGGCGCCGAGGTCCGCTGGGTGTCCTGCAACATCTTCTCCACCCAGGACCACGCGGCCGCCGCCATCGCCGTCGGCCCGAACGGCACGCCCGAGAACCCCCAGGGCATCCCGGTCTTCGCCTGGAAGGGCGAGACCCTGGAGGAGTACTGGTGGTGCACGGAGCAGGCGCTGACCTGGCCGAACACCCCCACCGGCGGCCCGAACATGATCCTGGACGACGGCGGCGACGCCACCATGCTCGTCCACAAGGGCGTCGAGTACGAGAAGGCCGGCAAGGTCCCCTCCCTCGACACCGCCGAGTCCGACGAGCACCGCGTCGTCCTCCAGGTCCTGACCCGCACCATCTCCGAGGGCTCGCAGAAGTGGACCCAGCTCGCCTCGGAGATCCGCGGCGTGACCGAGGAGACCACGACCGGTGTGCACCGTCTCTACGAGATGCACCGCGACGGCACCCTCCTGTTCCCGGCGATCAACGTGAACGACGCCGTCACCAAGTCGAAGTTCGACAACAAGTACGGCTGCCGCCACTCCCTGATCGACGGCATCAACCGCGCCACCGACGTCCTCATCGGCGGCAAGACCGCGGTCGTCCTCGGCTACGGCGACGTGGGCAAGGGCTGCGCGGAGTCCCTGCGCGGACAGGGCGCCCGCGTGATCATCACCGAGATCGACCCGATCTGCGCGCTGCAGGCGGCGATGGACGGCTACCAGGTCACGACGCTGGACGAGATCGTCGACAAGGGCGACATCTTCGTCACCACGACCGGCAACAAGGACATCATCATGGCCGCGGACATGGCCAAGATGAAGCACCAGGCGATCGTCGGCAACATCGGTCACTTCGACAACGAGATCGACATGGCCGGCCTCGCGAAGATCCCGGGCATCGTCAAGGACGAGGTCAAGCCGCAGGTCCACACCTGGAAGTTCCCCGATGGCAAGGTCCTCATCGTGCTGTCCGAGGGCCGCCTGCTGAACCTGGGCAACGCCACCGGCCACCCCTCGTTCGTGATGTCCAACTCCTTCGCGGACCAGACCCTGGCCCAGATCGAGCTGTTCACCAAGCCCGAGGAGTACCCGACCGACGTCTACGTGCTGCCCAAGCACCTCGACGAGAAGGTCGCCCGCCTCCACCTGGACGCGCTCGGCGTGAAGCTGACCACGCTCCGCCCCGAGCAGGCGTCGTACATCGGCGTCGAGGTCGACGGCCCGTACAAGTCGGACCAATACCGCTACTGAGCCGGCGACCCCGTCCGCTGTGACCGCGTCCGTGCACTGACGCGGTCCTCAGCAGCAGATCCTCCGAGGCAGGCCCCCGCACCCCCGTGCCGGGGGCCTGCCCCTTTGGTTCCTTTGGCCGGACCGGCCCGTCAAGACCCAGGACCCCGATGCCCCGCGGCCGATATTCGCTCCACGATCCGCACGATCACACCCCCCTCGCAGCAGAACACTTCCAGTGCGCCCCCGGCCCGTCCGGCTGGCGATATGTCTCCCAACTCACCACCCCCTCGGGCGACCACAGCGGTTCCGTCGACCTCACCCTCGACGAACTCGGCCGCCCCATCCGGCTGGAACTCCACGCGGCGAGCTGGCAGGTGCGCGGCGCCGCTCTCGACGGCGTCACCTGGGTCCGCACCGACCCCACCGGCACCGATGCCACCGAAGGCAATGTCCGCGCCCACGCCTTCACCGGCACCTCCCCCGCGTTCCTCATCGCCACCACCCGTCTCCTGCGCCTCACCCCTTCCTCCGCCGCGACCCGTGTCCGCCTGGTCAGCCTCACGGACCCGGTCCTCGCCCCCCGCACCGTGGACCAGTCCTGGGCCTTGCTGAAAAGAGAAACACACGGCACTGACAACGGCCCCCTGACCGTGGACGAATACCAGGTCACAGCCCTGGACACGGGCGAGCAGCACGCCGTATACATCACCGGCGACGTGGTGCTCGCGGCACCCGGCATCGAGCTGGAGGAACTGGAGTCGCCACCGTCCGTCTTCGGCTGAGCGGCGGCGATCCAGGGTGGCGGCGAGGAGAGTCAGGCGGGCGGCGCGAACCCGGTGGAGGGCCGGGGGTCGGCGGGCGCTGCGTTCTGCGGCGCCGGGGGCTGGGCACCGGGCGCGACCGGATCGGCTCCCGTGCCGCCCGCGGCGGGAACAGGGGGAGCGGCAGAGGCCGGCCAGGAAACAGGTGCGGGCGCGGCAACGGAACCGTACGGCTGCTGAGGAGCCGGCGACGGCTGGAACGCCGAGTTGCCGAAGGCGCCCGGCGCACCCGTCCCGGGCCCGAACGCGCCGGCCGGTACACCCCCGACCGCGCCGTTCCCGAAGGCCCGCCGCACATCCCGCGCCTGCCGCTCCTGCACCACCGCCGCCAGATACGCGGCCGGCTGAACACCCTGCGGCGCCGGAGCGCCCGTACGAGCCACGAGGTCCGTGGCGAGCCGCTGGGCCATGGCCCAGCCGACCTGCGGATCCAACTGCTGCATCCGCGTCAGGTACTGCCGGATGGCCAGCCACAACCCGTCGGGAACGGCGGACAGATCAAGCTCCGCGAAACGTCCCGTCAGCCACGGTGGCGGAGGAGGCACGAAGGCCGTCTGCCCGGCGGACACCCTTTCTCGTACGACCAGAGTGCCCGCGAACACATCCCCGAGCCGCCGACCGCGCGCCGAGACGAGCGAGGCGATACAGGCGATGACTCCGAACGTCGACAGAATCTCGATCACACCGATCGCACCCCGCACGAGCGCGTGCCGGAACCGGATCGGGCCGCCGTCGTCCCGCACCACGCGCAGCCCGAACGCCAGCTTCCCGAGCGAACGCCCATGACTCAGGGTCTCCACCGCTATGGGCCCGCCCACCAGGATCAGCACGAAGGCCGCGATCGACATCGCGACCTGCGCCGCGACGTCCAAGGAGGCCGTGGAAAACATCAGCACCACGGTCACACCGGTGTAAGCGGCGATGGCCACGATCAGATCGAGCAACACCGCCAGCGCCCTGCTGGGCAGCCTCGCGGGGCGCAACTCCAGCGCCACCGCCTCGCCCGTCACCAGCTCACTCACGCCTGCCGCCCTTCCCCTGCCCTGCCCCTGGAACAGCCAGTCTGCCAAGCTGAGGGCACATCGCGCCCCAGTACGACAAGCTGATCCCCGACCAGCAGTCGACGAGCAGCCGAGGAGCAGGCAACCAGATGGACCTCGACGTCTTCGTCTCGGCCCACCGAGCCGAGTGGGACCGCCTCGACGCGCTGCTCCGACGCCAGCGTCGTCTCAACGGCGCCGAGGCGGACGAACTCGTCGCTCTGTACCAGCGCACGGCCACCCATCTCTCCCTTATCCAGTCCAGCGCCCCGGACCCCCAGCTCACCGGTCGGCTCAGCCAACTCGTGGCACGCGCGCGTAGTGCGGTGACAGGAACCCGCCGCGCCTCCTGGCGCGATGTCACACGCTTCCTGGGGCACAGTTTTCCGGCCGCGGTGTACAGAGCACGCCACTGGTGGGTCCCCACCGCGCTGCTGTCGACCGTGGTCGCGATCCTCCTGGGCTGGTGGATAGGCACCCACCCCGAGGTGCAGTCCTCCATCGCGGCCCCGAGCCAACTGCGCGACCTCACCCGTCCCGGTGGCGAGTACGAGACCTACTACTCCAGCCATCCGGCGGCGGCCTTCGCGGCACAGGTCTGGACGAACAACGCCAAGGCCGCCGCGATGTGCCTGGTCCTGGGCGTCTTCCTGGGCCTGCCGGTCCTCTGGATCCTCTTCGAGAACATGCTCAACCTGGGTGTCGGCATCGGCCTGATGTCGTCGGCAGGCAGGCTCGACACGTTCCTCGGCCTGATCCTCCCGCACGGCCTGCTCGAACTCACGGCGGTCTTCGTCGCCGCCGGCACGGGGATGCGCCTCGGCTGGACCCTCATCGACCCCGGCCCACGCTCGCGCCGCACGGCCCTGGCCGAAGAAGGCCGAGCCGCCGTGGGTATGGCGATCGGCCTGGCCCTGGTCCTGTTCGTCTCCGGCGCCATCGAAGGCTTCGTCACCCCGTCGGGCCTCCCCACTTGGGCCCGCATCGGCATCGGCATCGCCGCCGAAGGTGCCTTCCTGACGTACGTCTACGTCCTGGGCGGTCGTGCCGTACGTGCCGGTGAGACGGGCGACGTCGAGGCAGCCGAACGCAGCTCCTCCGTCCCCACAGCCGCCTGATGTGCAGGCACTCCTGCTGAGCTGCTAGTCTCCTCTTCGCCCCACAGGAGCCGTTGACACGGACCGGTCGGGGAGGTAGATTCGAACAGTTGCCTAGAACTGGATCTGATCCGGTCGGCGACAGCGAGTGTCTGTCTGCTTCTAGAAACATCGATTTCAAAGAAGCCACACTCCCGATGAATCGGAAAAGAACGGCCGGTCAGTCCGGCCCGGAACTTCTGATAAAGTCGGAACCGCCGGAAAGGGAAACGCGGAAGCGGAAACCTGGAAAGCACCGAGGAAATCGGTCCTGAAACGGTCTGATAGAGTCGGAAACGCAAGACCGAAGGGAAAAGCCCGGAGGAAAGCCCGAGAGGGTGAGTACGAAGGAAGCGTCCGTTCCTTGAGAACTCAACAGCGTGCCAAAAATCAACGCCAGATATGTTGATACCCCGTCTCCAGTCGTCATCTGATGTCTGGGGCGAGGTTCCTTTGAAGAAAACATACAGCGAGGACGCTGTGAACGGCCGGGCTTATTCCGCCTGGCTGTTCCGCTCTCGTGTGTGTGGTCCCGATTACGGGAAAACATTCACGGAGAGTTTGATCCTGGCTCAGGACGAACGCTGGCGGCGTGCTTAACA
>NZ_JBHXME010000036.1:10756-67690 GCF_042721125.1 Streptomyces sp. NPDC058469 | reverse complement strand
TCCAGACGACCAGCAGTACCGCGGCGACCCACCAGAGGGTCTGCATGGTGAAGCCGAACCCGACACCCAACCCCCATCCACCCCAGCCCAGCCCAGCCCACCAGAGGAGACCCGCACATGCCCCTGCGCAGCTCATGGGTGGCCGAGACCGGTCAGACCCGCGAGGACACCCGGCTGACCCAACTCGGCGCGACCACCCCGGCCAACCCCCTGGAAGTCCGCTCCGGCATCCTCCCGGGGTCGTACGACGGCCTCTACCGGATGTCCGGCTTCTGGATGGAGGGCGCCTCGGGGGCGATGACGGCGACCGTCCACGAGGGCCGCGCCGTCGTCGCGGCCGGCGCCACCCGGGGCGCCTACCCGGTCACGCTCCCCGAACCGACCGGCCTCACCTTCACCGACGGCGACGCGACCAACCCCCGCGTCGACCTCGTAGTCCTCAGGATCTACGACTCCCTCTACGACAACTCCGGGCAGACGAAGGCCGCCCTGGAGATCGTCAAGGGCACCCCGGCCGCCACCCCCGTCGCCCCCTTGATCCCCGGCATCGGCCTCGCGCTCTACCAGGTCAAGGTGGCCGCAGGCATCAGCGCCGGCAAGGGCGGCATCACCTGGAGCACCGACGTCACCGACCTGCGCACACCCGTCGTCGCGGTCGGCGGCATCCTCCCGGCGTACGGCGAGACCGGCAACGGCGCCTACCCGGGCCAGTTCCGCGACTCCGGCGGCGCGCTCCAGCGCTGGGACGGCTCGGCCTGGGTGTCGTACCCGAGCGCGCTGGGCGGCATCGCCCCGGCCGGCGCGGTCACCACCGCGAGCTACACCGGCCAGTACCGCGACACCTCCGCCGGGGTGCTGCAACGCTGGAACGGCACGACGTGGGTGAACTACCAGCAGGCGCCGACCTGGACGGACTACACGCCGGTGTGGGGCGTCGAGACCGGCACCGCGCCCGCGATCGGCAACGGCACGCTGGCGGGGTCGTACGCGAAGTTGGGGACGGTCGTACACGTCCGGATCTATCTGAAGATCGGGTCGACGACCAACCTGACCGCCCAGGCCGCCGCCGCCAACTGGACGTTCCGGCTGCCGTTCGCACCGGTCGGCACCGCGTGGAAGCTGGACGGACGGGTACTGAACGCGGAGGCCTGGGACTCCACGTCACCCGGGACGCTCTACCAGGGCAGCGGCCTGCTCGCGGTGACCAGCGGCATCGGCTACGTCCGCTCGCTGCGCGACAGCCTCGCGAGCGGCTCCGGCATCTGGGCCAAGGCGCTGCCCTTCACCTGGGCCACCGGTGACGTGCTGTCGATCCACGGCACGTACGAGTCCGCGTCATGACCGTCAGTTCCTCGTGGCTGTCCCCGGACGGCCAGACCCGCGCCGACACCCGCACCACCCAGATCGGCGCGCTCACCCCGGTCACCGACATCAAGGGCCGCTCCGGTGTCCTGCCGGGCTCCGAGGGCGGGGTCTACCGCGTGACCGGGCTCTGGCTGGCCGGCACGACCGGCACCATGAGCGGCACGGTCGGCGTAGGCCGGGCCGTCGTCCAGTCCTCGATCGCCCGCGGCGCCTACCCGGTGGCCGTCACCGAACCGGTCCCGCTCACCTTCCCCGACGGCGACGCCCAGTACGGCCGCATCGACCTGGTCGTGCTGCGGATCTACGACGACGAGTTCGACGGCTCCGGCCGCGGCGAGGCCGCCGTCGAGATCGTGCCCGGCACCCCGGCCGCCGTCCCGGTCGCGCCCGCGGTCCCGGACGTCTCGCTGCTGCTGTTCACGGTCGCGGTGGCCGCCAACACCAGTACGGGCGGCGGCGGTATCCCTTGGACCACCGCAAGCACCGACCTGCGCCCAACCACCGTTCCACTGGGCGGCATCCTGCCGACCCGCTCCGACGACACCGCGGCGGGCGGCTACCCCGGCCACTACCGGGACATCACCGACACGCTCCAGCGGTGGAGCGGCTCGGCCTGGGTGTCGTATCCGAAGGGGCTCGGCGGTATCGCCCCGGCGGGTGCGCTGACCACCGGCGGCTACAGCGGCCAGTACCGGGACTCCTCCGCCGGCCAACTCCAGCGCTGGAACGGCAGTTCATGGCTCCCCGCCGTACCGGGCCCGGCGTTCGCGCAGTCGCTGGACGCCGGCTCGACCACGTCGACGACGTACACGGCCACGCTCACGGGCACCACCGTCACCACGCTGACGCTCACCTTCACGGCGCCGCCGTCCGGTTCGGTGATCATCGGCGTGGGCGCACGGGTGTACACGGTGGGCAGCGAGACCACGACGGCGTACATGTCCCCACAGGTCACCCTGGGTTCCACGGTGATCTGGGCGGCGGACGACGAGCGGGCCGCGTCCGGGTCGGGTGCCGTCAGCAAGTCGGTCTCGACCCAGCTGCGGCTCAACTCCCTGACGGCGGGCTCCACTTACACGGTCACCGCCATGCACCGGTCGACGTTGTCGACCGTCACCTGCTGGTTCGACAACATCCATCTCCGCGTCGACCCGATCACCTGACACCCCCTCAGCTCCCCTCGCCTCCGCCTCCGCCTCCCTTCACCTGAGCCCCCACCTCCCCTCAACTCCCCGCACTCTGATCGGAGTTAGACCATGGCCGCACGCTCCGGCTGGCTGTCCCCGGACAGCCAGTCCCGCGAGGACACCAGGCTCGTCTCGCTCGGCGCCCTCACCCCGGTCTCGGCCGTCCAGGTCGGCTCCGGCATCCTGCCGGGGTCGACCACCGGCCTGTACCGCATCAACGGCTTCACGCTGACCGGTGCCACCGGCACCATGAGCGGCACCGTCAGCCCCGGCCGCGCGATCGTCCAGTCCACCGACACCCGGGGCGCCTACCCGGTCGCGCTGACCGAGTTCGAGAACGTGACCTTCTCGGACGGCGACGCCCTGTACGGCCGCATCGACCTGCTCGTGCTGCGGATCTACGACGACGTCTACGACGGCTCGGGCCGCACCGAGGCCGTCGTCGAGATCGTCCCGGGCACCCCCGCGGCCACCCCGGCGATCCCGGCCACCCCCGACCTCGCCATCCCGCTGTACCAGGTGGCCGTGCCCAAGAACACGAGCGCGGGCACCGGCGGCATCGCCTGGTCCACCGCCCTCACCGGCGTCCGCACCGCGACGGTCGGCCTCGGCGGCATCCTCCCGGCCACCACCGACACCGCGAACGGCTCCTACCCCGGCCAGTACCGGGACGTGAACGGAGTGCTCCAGCGCTGGAACGGCACCGCCTGGGCCGACTACCAGCCGCCGCTCGTCGTGGAGACCGCGACCTCCGGGGCCACCGTGTCCGGGAACTGGTCCCTGCAGTCCTACAACGCCCGCCGCACCCACGGCGTCTGCTCGTTCACCCTCGGCCTCACCCGCACGACGAGCAGCCTCACCGCCACCGCCGCCGGCACCACCAACCCCGGCAACGTCGGCGACGAACTGCTGGGCACCCTGCCCTCCGGCTGGCGACCGGCCACCGAGACCTACGCGACGGCGAGCGACGGATACGCCGACGGAGCGGCCCGGATCACCACCGACGGCTCGGTCTACCTGATCACCTGGTCGACCAGCGGGGTGATCCAGGTCGGCAACAACGTGCGGATCTCCGCCTGCTTCGTGCTGTGACCCCCGACCCGGTCAAGGAGCTGACAGCCGTATGACCACCATCAACACGCCCTACCGGGCGATCTTCTGCGATCTACTCACCGACAACACCATCGACATCCTGCCGCTGCGCGACGTCACGGTCGACGACTACATCGGCAAGGCCGGCTCCCTGTCGGGCACCATCCCCGTCCCCGACACGGCGATGGCCGCCCGGGTCCGCCGTATCGAGGAGGGCCGCACCTCGGTCTACCTCCAGCGCGGCGGCGACCTGTGGTGGGGCGGCATCGTCTGGACGAACACCCTGCAGAGCGACGACCAGGGCGTGCTCACCCTCGGCATCCAGGCGGCGACCTTCGAGTCGTACGCGGGAAGACGCCTGATCCGGGCAACGACCCCCGAATACGACGCGAACTACCAACTGGCCCTCAACGGAGACCAGTTGGACGTAGCAAGGGCCTTGTGGACGGACCTCCAGACCGCGCTCCCCGGCGGCGACATCGGCGTCACCTACGGCACCGAGACCTCCGGGGTGACGCGCTCGGCGAGCTACCGCGACGGCGACGAGACGGTCTATCTCGACGCGTTGGACGCGCTGGCCGCGCTGGAGAACGGCTTCGAGCACTACATCTCGGTCTACACCGACCCGACGACCGGAGCCCGCGTACGCCGCCTCCGCCTCGGCAGCCCGAAGATCCTCACCGGGGCCACCGACCTGGTGATGGACCGGCCGGGCACGATCCTGTCGTACTCCTTCCCGCGCGACGCCACCCGCGGCGGCACCACCGACCGCGCCCGAGGCGCCTCCACCAACTCCGACCAGGCCAGCGAGTCCCGGCCGCTCTGCTCAACCGTCGCGGTCGCCAACTCCCTGATCGGACAAGCGGGTTACCCGCGCATCGACCTGACCTCGGACCACAACGACATCACAGACGCGGCCACCCTGACCGCCCTCGCCCGCACCGAACTGGCCGCGGCCACCGGCGCGGTGGTGATCCCCGAGATCAGCGTGCGCCTCGACGACCTGGTCCCCGGCGCGCTGATCGGCCGCACGGTCCGCATCCGGATCACCGACGAGTGGTACGCCGAAGGCCTCGACACCCGCTACCGGATCATCGGCGTCAAGGTCAGCCCCGCCCAGCGCGGGCGCCCCGACACCGCCGACCTCTACCTGGAGGAGGTCTGATGCCCCAGCTCCCCGAAGACATCATCGACCGGCTCACCCAGATGGAACGCCGCATCCAGCAGCTCTCCACCGCGGTGAACACCCGCCCCGCCCTCAACACAGTGTCGGGCGGCACCCTGGAGGTGGGCCCGCCCACCGGTTCCCCGGTCTTCAAGGTCGGCAAGTGGCCGGGCACCGACGAGTACCGCATGGAACTCCGGCGCCAGACCGGCCAGTTGGCGATGAGCATGTACAACGGCGACGGCACAGCAGACTCACTCCAGCCACTCCGCCTCTACGACAAGGCGGAGCGCGAGATCGTCTCGGACGACATCAGCACCGGCGGCCTGGCCCGCCCCTGGCTGAACATGCTGCCACCGCAGGACACGAGCACGACCCGCTGGCCGCAGACGACATCGACCTCGATGACAACGATCGCGATGTCCTACAACATCGCCTGGCAGCCGAAGATGCGCCTGGTCATGAACACCCGCGCCAGCTCCGGCGCCACCGGCTCCGTCCAGGTCCTCGTCAACGGCGCCCAGTGGGGCAGCACGGTCAGCGCCGGCACGGACTTCATCTACGAGGCCCTGATCAGCTCCGACTTCGGCTCGGTCTACGGCACCCAGCTCAAGGTCGAGGTCCAGGCCCAGGTCACCAGCGCCTCCGGCACGGTCTACGCCAACCCGATCCTGATGTACGGCCGCCAAACCTGAGAAGGGACACCATCACCCATGGACATCGACACCACCCAACCCTGGGGCCTGGCCATCGACTTCGCGGGCCGCGCCACCATCACCGAGGCCGGCCACACGATCTACGTCAACGTCTCCGACTCCAGCTACAACAGCGTCATCGCCCCCGACTCGGTCAGCGGCACCTACGCGCCCGTGACGGTCGCCGCCCAGTTCACCGAGACGGGCGCGAACGGCGCCGCCATCCGAGGCAGCGCCCGCACCACGATCATGCCCATCGGCACGGCCATGGTCGTCCCCGACCAGACCGCGATCCAGAGCGTAGTGGCCGCAGCCCTCGCCAACTTCGTTGACAACACGGCCACTTACACCGCCCTGGCCGCCAAGTGGACTCCCACGGACGACGGTTCGGGAGACGGAGACGGCTCCGGAGACGGAGACGGCTCCGGAGACGGAGACGGCTCCGGAGACGGCGACGGCGAAACCGCCGACAGCGCGTCCACGAAGGCCGCCTAGCCCCTTCACCCCGCCCCACCCCAACGCCCTTAGGGGCACGGGGCTGTATCGAACATGCGGCTACCACCGCGTGGCCGCGACCACCCCTCTCACCCCGCCCCACCCCAACCCCCCAAGGGGCACGGGACTGTATCGAACATCGGCTACCACCGCGTGGCCGCGACCACCCCTCTCACCCCACCCCAACCCCCCCAAGGGGCGCGGGGAACTGCGCGACCAGCCACAACGCACCCGCACCCCGCACACAACCCGAGCCCCCACCCCCGGCCCGGGTTTTTTCATGCCCATTTCCCCCCGGCCCACCTCCCGAAAGGCACCCCATGGCCACACCCCTCTCCCCAGACGCCCTGATCGCCGCCCTCCGCACCGAGGGCATCACAGTCGTAGAGCACCCCGGCTGGCGCACCAACAACCGCAACAGCAAGGGAAGTTGGGGCCCAGTGAACGGCGTAGTGATCCACCACACCGTCACCTCCGGCACCACAAGCTCCGTCAACCTCTGCTACAACGGCCACTCCGAACTCCCCGGCCCCCTCTGCCACGGAGTCATCGCCAAGGACGGCACGGTCCACCTGGTCGGCAACGGCCGCGCCAACCACGCCGGCAGCGGCGACGCCGACGTACTGAAGGCCGTGATCGCCCAGAGCGCCACTCTCCCCGCCCCGAACCAGAACAACACGGACGGCAACGTCCACTTCTACGGCTTCGAGTGCGTCAACCTAGGCGACGGCAAGGACCCCTGGCCCGCCGTCCAACTGGACGCGATGGTCCGGGCCTCGGCCGCACTGTGCCGGGCACACAGCTGGAACGCGCACTCGGTGATCGGCCACAAGGAGTGGACGAACACCAAGATCGACCCGCGCGGCTTCACCATGGCCGACTTCCGCACCCGGGTAGCCACCCGCCTCGGCACCAAGCCCACCACGCCCCCGTCCACGACCCCCACCAAGCCCACCTACCAGCCCTTCCCGGGCGCCGACTGGTTCAAGAAAAACCCCAAGTCGGCGATCGTCACCGCGATGGGCAAGCGACTGGTGGCCGTCGGCTGCTCGGCGTACACCTCGGGCCCCGGCCCCCAGTGGACGACCGCCGACAAGGCCTCCTACGCCAAGTGGCAGCGCAAGCTCGGCTACACGGGCACTGCCGCCGACGGCTGGCCCGGCGCCACCTCCTGGATCGCGCTGAAGGTCCCGTACAGCTCCTGAACCCCTCGGAAAGGCAAGGTCCACCCATGTCAGAGGCCGCCAAGCGCACCCTCCGTACCGTCCTCCAGACCGCTGTCGGCCTGTGTGTCCTGCTGCCGACGGTCGTCGACGCCGCCGGTGTCCCGGACACCCTGCCCTGGGTGGCCGCGGCACTGGCCGTCGCCGCCGGGGTCACCCGGGTCATGGCCCTGCCCGCCGTACAGGCGCTGCTGCCTTCCTGGCTGCGCACCGACGTGCCGGCGGCCGGGGACGGCGCGTTGCTGAAGCTGGTCAAGGCCGATCCGGAACGGGGGGACACGTGAACGAACCCTCCTCCCTGTCCGACCCGATCGCCGTCGCCGTGGAACTGGAACGGCTGCGCGGGACCGTCGAGGCCGGCTTCGCCCGGGTCGACGGCTCGCTCGCGCTGCTGGTCCAGCGCAGCGACCAGACCGACCGCCAACTCGCCGACCACGAACAGCGGTTGGACGCCCTGGAACGGTCACGCTGGCCGCTCGCCAGCATCGGCGCCCTGGCCGCCATCGCCACGGTGGTGGTCACCGCCTGGGAACTGACACCGCACTGAGAAGCACCCGGGAACGCCGAAGGGCGGCCACCCCGTACGAAACGGGAGTGACCGCCCTTCAGTTCAACTCAGGCTGCTCGCCTACTGGTTGTACGGACCGTAGTCGTAGTCCTCCAGCGGGACGGCCTGGCCGGAGCCCGTGCCGAACGGCGAGTAGTCGATGTCGTCGTAGCCGACGGCCGAGTACATCGCGGCCTTGGCTTCCTCGGTCGGCTCGACCCGGATGTTGCGGTAGCGGGACAGGCCCGTACCGGCCGGGATGAGCTTACCGATGATGACGTTCTCCTTGAGGCCGATCAGGGAGTCGGACTTGGCGTTGATCGCCGCGTCCGTCAGAACCCTGGTCGTCTCCTGGAAGGACGCCGCCGACAGCCAGGACTCCGTGGCCAGCGAGGCCTTGGTGATACCCATGAGCTGCGGACGACCGGAGGCCGGGTGACCGCCCTCCTGGACCACACGACGGTTCTCCTGCTCGAAGCGCGAGCGCTCGACCAGCTCGCCGGGCAGCAGCTCGGCGTCGCCGGACTCGATGATCGTCACACGGCGGAGCATCTGCCGGATGATGATCTCGATGTGCTTGTCGTGGATCGACACACCCTGCGAGTTGTAGACCTTCTGGACCTCGCCGACCAGGTGGACCTGGACGGCACGCTGACCCAGAATGCGCAGCACGTCGTGCGGGTTGGTGGCACCCACGGTGAGCTTCTGGCCCACCTCGACGTGCTCACCCTCGCTGACCAGGAGACGGGCACGCTTCGAGATCGGGAACGCCGTCTCTTCGCTGCCGTCGTCCGGGGTGACGACGAGCTTCTTGGTCTTCTCGGTCTCCTCGATCCGCACGCGGCCCTGGGCCTCGGAGATCGGGGCGACACCCTTCGGCGTACGAGCCTCGAAGAGCTCGACGACACGGGGCAGACCCTGGGTGATGTCGTCACCGGCCACACCACCGGTGTGGAAGGTACGCATCGTCAGCTGGGTACCGGGCTCACCGATGGACTGGGCGGCGATGATGCCGACCGCCTCACCGATGTCGACCAGCTTGCCGGTGGCCAGCGAGCGGCCGTAGCACATGGCACAGGTGCCGACGGCGGACTCGCAGGTCAGGACCGAGCGGGTCTTGACCGTCTCGATGCCGTGCTTGACCAGCTCGTCGATGAGGACGTCGCCGAGGTCGGTGTTGGCCGGGGCCAGCACCTTGCCGTCGACGGTGATGTCCTCGGCCAGCGCACGGGCGTACACGCTGGTCTCGACGTTGTCGGCCTTGCGCAGGACACCGTCCGCGCCGCGCTCCGCGATGTGCAGCTTGAGGCCGCGGTCGGTGCCGCAGTCCTCCTCGCGGATGATGACGTCCTGGGAGACGTCGACCAGACGACGGGTGAGGTAACCCGAGTCGGCGGTACGCAGAGCCGTGTCCGCCAGACCCTTACGAGCACCGTGGGTCGAGATGAAGTACTCCAGCACCGACAGGCCCTCACGGAAGGAGGCCTTGATCGGGCGCGGGATCGTCTCGTTCTTGGCGTTCGACACCAGACCGCGCATACCCGCGATCTGACGCATCTGCATCATGTTTCCTCGGGCACCCGAGTCGACCATCATGAAGATGGGGTTGGTCTTCGGGAAGTTCGCGTTCATCGCCTCGGCGACCTCGTTGGTCGCCTTGGTCCAGATCGCGATGAGCTCCTGCGTGCGCTCTTCCTTGGTGATCAGACCGCGCTCGTACTGCTTCTGGACCTTCTCGTCCTGCGCCTCGTAGCCCTTGACGATCTCCTTCTTCGCCTCGGGAACGACGATGTCGGAGACGGCCACGGTGACACCGGAACGGGTCGCCCAGAAGAAGCCGGCCGCCTTCAGGTTGTCGAGCGTCGCCGCCACGATGACCTTGGGGTAGCGCTCGGCCAGGTCGTTGACGATCTCGGAGAGCTGCTTCTTGCCCACCGAGTAGTCGACGAACGGGTAGTCCTCGGGCAGCAGCTCGTTGAAGAGCGCGCGGCCCAGGGTTGTACGGAGGCGGAAGGTGTCACCCTGCTGCCACTCGGGCTCGCCCTCCTCGCGGACCGGCGGCACCCAGCCACGCGGCGGGATGGTGCCCACCGGGAAGCGGATGTCCACGGCCGACTGGAGCGCCAGCTCGCCGCCGTCGAACGCCATCGTCGCCTCGGCCGTGGAGCCGAACGCGCGGCCCTCGCCCTTGACGTCGCGGAGTTCACCGTCGGTGGTGAGGAAGAACAGACCCAGCACCATGTCCTGGGTCGGCATGGTGACGGGACGACCGTCAGCCGGCTTCAGGATGTTGTTCGAGGACAGCATCAGGATGCGGGCCTCGGCCTGCGCCTCCGCGGAGAGCGGCAGGTGGACGGCCATCTGGTCACCGTCGAAGTCCGCGTTGAACGCGGTGCAGACGAGCGGGTGGATCTGGATGGCCTTGCCCTCGACCAGCTGCGGCTCGAAGGCCTGGATGCCGAGGCGGTGCAGCGTCGGCGCACGGTTCAGCAGAACCGGGTGCTCGGCGATGACCTCTTCCAGGACGTCGTACACGACCGTGCGGCCGCGCTCGACCATCCGCTTCGCCGACTTGATGTTCTGCGCGTGGTTCAGGTCGACCAGGCGCTTCATCACGAACGGCTTGAAGAGCTCCAGCGCCATGGCCTTCGGCAGACCGCACTGGTGCAGCTTCAGCTGCGGACCGACGACGATCACGGAACGCGCGGAGTAGTCCACACGCTTGCCGAGCAGGTTCTGACGGAAGCGACCCTGCTTGCCCTTGAGCATGTCGGACAGCGACTTCAGCGGACGGTTGCCGGGGCCCGTCACCGGGCGACCACGACGGCCGTTGTCGAAGAGCGCGTCGACGGCCTCCTGAAGCATGCGCTTCTCGTTGTTCACGATGATCTCGGGAGCACCGAGGTCGAGGAGTCGCTTCAGGCGGTTGTTGCGGTTGATCACACGGCGGTACAGGTCGTTCAGGTCGGAGGTCGCGAAGCGGCCACCGTCCAGCTGCACCATCGGGCGAAGGTCCGGCGGGATGACCGGGACGCAGTCGAGGACCATGCCCTTGGGGCTGTTGGAGGTCTGCAGGAAGGCAGACACGACCTTCAGCCGCTTCAGCGCACGGGTCTTCTTCTGGCCCTTGCCGGTGCGGATGATCTCGCGGAGGCGCTCGGCCTCCTCGTCCAGGTCGAAGGACTCCAGGCGCTTCTGCAGCGCCGCGGCACCCATCGAACCGTCGAAGTACGTGCCGAAGCGGTCACGCAGCTCGCGGTAGAGGAGCTCGTCGCCCTCCAGGTCCTGGACCTTGAGGTTCTTGAACCGGGTCCACACCTCGTCCAGGCGGTCGATCTCGCGCTGCGCACGGTCGCGCAGCTGCTTCATCTCCCGCTCGGCACCTTCGCGCACCTTGCGGCGCACGTCGGCCTTGGCGCCCTCGGCCTCAAGCTCGGCCAGGTCGGTCTCGAGCTTCTTGGCGCGGGCTTCGAGGTCGGAGTCCCGACGGTTCTCGACCTGCTGACGCTCCACGGAGACGTGCGCCTCAAGCGAGGGCAGGTCACGCGTACGGCGCTCTTCGTCGACGAACGTGATCATGTACGCCGCGAAGTAGATGACCTTCTCGAGGTCCTTCGGGGCGAGGTCGAGCAGGTAGCCCAGACGTGACGGGACACCCTTGAAGTACCAGATGTGCGTGACGGGCGCGGCCAGTTCGATGTGGCCCATCCGCTCACGACGCACCTTGGCGCGGGTCACCTCGACGCCGCAGCGCTCACAGATGATGCCCTTGAAGCGAACGCGCTTGTACTTGCCGCAGTAGCACTCCCAGTCCCGGGTCGGACCGAAGATCTTCTCGCAGAAGAGTCCGTCCTTCTCGGGCTTGAGCGTGCGGTAGTTGATGGTCTCAGGCTTCTTGACCTCGCCGTGGCTCCACTGACGGATGTCGTCAGCGGTGGCCAGACCGATCCGGAGCTCATCGAAGAAGTTGACGTCGAGCACTATGCGTCAATCCCTCTCAGGGTTGTAAGTCTTGGGGTCTGATACGGGGGTCCTGGGGCCGGAGACCTGCGTGGCGCAGGTCTCCGGACTCCCGTCAGACCTCTTCGACGCTGCTCGGCTCGCGCCGGGACAGGTCGATGCCGAGCTCCTCCGCTGCGCGGAAGACATCCTCGTCGGTGTCACGCATCTCGATGGACATACCGTCACTGGACAGCACCTCCACGTTCAGGCAGAGCGACTGCATCTCCTTGATGAGCACCTTGAAGGACTCGGGGATGCCGGGCTCGGGGATGTTCTCGCCCTTGACGATGGCCTCGTAGACCTTCACGCGGCCGGTGACGTCGTCGGACTTGATCGTCAGCAGTTCCTGGAGTGCGTACGCGGCGCCATAAGCCTCAAGCGCCCACACCTCCATCTCGCCGAAGCGCTGACCACCGAACTGCGCCTTACCACCCAGCGGCTGCTGGGTGATCATCGAGTACGGACCGGTCGAACGGGCGTGAAGCTTGTCGTCGACCAGGTGGTGCAGCTTCAGGATGTACATGTAGCCGATCGAGACCGGCTCCGGGAACGGCTCGCCGGAGCGGCCGTCGAACAGGTTGGCCTTGCCGGAGGCCTTGACCAGCCGGTCCCCGTCGCGGTTCGGGATCGTGGCCTCGAAGAGACCGGAGATCTCGTCCTCGCGGGCACCGTCGAAGACCGGGGTCGCCACGTTGGTACCCGGGGCGACCTGGTCGGCGCCGATGACCTGCAGGCGCCGCGCCCAGTCCTCGCTGAAGCCGGAGACGTCCCAGCCGCGGCTGGCGAGCCAGCCGAGGTGGATCTCCAGGACCTGTCCCGGGTTCATTCGGGACGGGACACCCAGCGGGTTCAGGATGATGTCGACCGGAGTTCCGTCCTCGAGGAACGGCATGTCCTCGATGGGCAGGATCTTCGAGATAACACCCTTGTTGCCGTGGCGGCCGGCCAGCTTGTCACCGTCGGTGATCTTGCGCTTCTGCGCAACATACACACGGACCAACTGGTTGACGCCGGGCGGCAGTTCGTCGCCCTCCTCGCGGTCGAAGACGCGGACGCCGATGACCTTGCCGATCTCGCCGTGCGGCACCTTCAGCGAGGTGTCGCGCACCTCGCGCGCCTTCTCACCGAAGATCGCGCGGAGCAGGCGCTCCTCGGGGGTCAGCTCGGTCTCACCCTTGGGCGTGACCTTGCCGACGAGGATGTCACCGGCGACGACCTCGGCACCGATACGGATGATGCCGCGCTCGTCGAGGTCGGCGAGGACCTCCTCGGAGACGTTCGGGATGTCCCGGGTGATCTCCTCGGGGCCGAGCTTGGTGTCACGGGCGTCGACCTCGTGCTCCTCGATGTGGATCGAGGAGAGGACGTCGTCCTGTACGAGGCGCTGCGACAGGATGATCGCGTCCTCGTAGTTGTGACCCTCCCACGGCATGAACGCCACGAGCAGGTTCTTGCCGAGCGCCATCTCGCCGTTCTCGGTCGCCGGACCGTCGGCCAGAACCTGGCCGGCGATGACCCGGGAACCCTCGTCCACGACAACCTTCTGGTTGACGGACGTGCCCTGGTTGGAGCGGGAGAACTTCGCGAGGCGGTACGTCGTGTACGTGCCGTCGTCGTTGGCGGTGGTGATGTAGTCCGCGGAGACCTCCTGGACCACACCGTCCTTCTCCGACTTCAGGACGTCACCGGCGTCGACCGCACAGCGGTACTCCATGCCGGTGCCGACCAGCGGCGCCTCGGACTTGATCAGCGGCACGGCCTGACGCATCATGTTCGCGCCCATGAGGGCACGGTTGGCGTCGTCGTGCTCCAGGAAGGGGATCATCGCGGTCGCGACGGACACCATCTGGCGCGGGGAGACGTCCATGTAGTCGACGTCGTCACCGGGGACGTAGTCGACCTCTCCGCCACGACGGCGGACCAGGACGCGGGACTCCTCGAACCGGAACTCGTCACTGAGCGGCGCGTTGGCCTGCGCGATGACGAACCGGTCCTCTTCGTCGGCCGTCAGGTAGTCGACCTCGTCGGTGACGACACCACCGGTGACCCGGCGGTACGGCGTCTCGACGAAGCCGAACGCGTTGACCCGGCCGTAGGAGGCGAGCGAGCCGATCAGGCCGATGTTCGGGCCTTCAGGGGTCTCGATCGGGCACATGCGGCCGTAGTGCGAGGGGTGCACGTCACGGACCTCGAAGCCGGCCCGCTCACGGGAGAGACCACCCGGGCCAAGCGCCGACAGACGGCGCTTGTGGGTGAGACCCGACAGCGGGTTGTTCTGGTCCATGAACTGCGACAGCTGGCTGGTGCCGAAGAACTCCTTGATGGAGGCGACTACCGGCCGGATGTTGATCAGGGTCTGCGGCGTGATCGCCTCGACGTCCTGGGTCGTCATCCGCTCGCGGACGACTCGCTCCATACGCGCCAGGCCCGTACGGACCTGGTTCTGGATGAGCTCGCCGACGTTGCGCAGACGACGGTTGCCGAAGTGGTCGATGTCGTCGGTCTCGACGACGATCGAGGCGCCGTTGTCACCAACGGTCTCGGTCTCACCGGCGTGCAGCTTCACCAGGTACTTGATCGACGAGATGATGTCCTCGACGGTCAGCACACCGGCGTCCAGCGGGGCTTCGCTGCCCAGCTTCTTGTTGACCTTGTAGCGGCCGACCTTGGCGAGGTCGTAGCGCTTCGGGTTGAAGTAGAGGTTCTCAAGAAGCGTCTGCGCGGCCTCGCGGGTCGGGGGCTCGCCCGGACGCAACTTGCGGTAGATGTCGAGAAGCGCGTCGTCCTGGCCCTGGGTGTGGTCCTTCTCCAGGGTGGCGCGCATGGACTCGTACTCGCCGAACTGCTCCAGGATCTGCTCGGTTGTCCAACCGAGAGCCTTGAGCAGGACGGTGACGGACTGCTTGCGCTTGCGGTCGATGCGGACACCGACCATGTCGCGCTTGTCGATCTCCATCTCCAGCCAGGCACCCCGGGACGGGATGACCTTGGTCGAGAAGATGTCCTTGTCGGACGTCTTGTCGATGGAGGAGTCGAAGTAGACACCCGGCGAACGGACCAGCTGCGACACGACGACACGCTCGGTGCCGTTGATGACGAAGGTGCCCTTGTTGGTCATGAGCGGGAAGTCGCCCATGAAGACCGTCTGGGACTTGATCTCGCCGGTCTCGTTGTTGGTGAACTCGGCGGTGACGAAGAGCGGCGCGGAGTACGTGAAGTCGCGCTCCTTGCACTCGTCGATGCTGTTCTTGGGAGGCTCGAAACGGTGGTCGCGGAACGTCAGCGACATCGACCCGGAGAAGTCCTCGATCGGGGAGATCTCCTCGAAGATCTCCTCCAGACCGGACTTGGTGGGGACGTCCTGACCTGAATCCAGAGCCGCCTCGACACGAGCCTTCCACGCGGCGTTGCCGAGCAGCCAGTCAAAGCTCTCGGTCTGCAGCGCAAGAAGGTTCGGAACCTCGAGGGGCTCCTTGATCTTTGCAAAGGAGATGCGCAGCGGGGCGGTGCTGGCGCCGTTGTTCATATTCGCGGTCGAGGCAGTGCGCGAGGCGGCCAAGAGGGGGTCCTTCCGAGGGCTCGGACTCACTACGCGCGTACCGGCCCCTCGCAGGGGCACCGGGACACGGACTTCCTGAGCGGCCCGGAAAGGCCAGGTCAGAGGTAGTCCGGTCATCGATGCTCAAGTGAGGGCATGCCCCTGGTGACGGGCAGGGGACAGCTAACAGGCAGCGCAAAGGGTCAGTGTAGCCACAAGGCACACTGATGTCCAGTGCGGGTTTTTTGAGACCCTCGTTGTTCTCGACACCTGCGCAAGCCCACGCCCTCAATGCACGTTGATACTGCCCTCTTCGTCGTCGATCCATGCCTCGGATCCGGATCGTTGTGACGACGCGTCCTGAGAATTGCGCGCTGCGTGCGGTTCGTCAAGGCCTCTCTTGCCCAAACCGGTTGCTGCCATCGTCACGTTGCGGCCTGCCACCAGGGGTCCTCGAAGGCACGACGAAGATCACCATACTCCGAGCACCCCTGCCCGCAAGGCAGTCGCACGCCGACCCTCGGATACGCCGAAGAGCGACCACCCGGATGGATGATCGCTCTTCGGTGCGGTCGCGTTACAGCCCCCGCGAGGGCCGCTACGGCGCGCTGAGGCCCTGAGGGGGCCTCGAAGGTGTTACTTGACCTCGACGGAGGCGCCGGCGGCCTTGAGGGACTCGGCGGCCTTCTCGGCGGCGTCCTTGGCGACCTTCTCGACGACGGGCTTCGGGGCGCCGTCCACGAGGTCCTTGGCCTCCTTCAGGCCCAGCGAGGTCAGCTCACGCACGACCTTGATGACCTGGATCTTCTTCTCGCCGGCACCCGTGAGGATGACGTCGAACTCGTCCTGCTCGGCCTCGGCCTCGACGGCAGCGGCCGGGCCGGCGGGGGCGGCGGCAACCGCGGCGGCGGCGGTGACGTCGAACTTGTCCTCGAACGCCTTCACGAACTCGGAAAGCTGGATGAGGGTCATCGTCTCGAACTCGGCGAGCAGTTCGTCCTGGGTGAGAGCCACGATGGCTTCCTTCCACTAATTTTCGGCTGGTGCCGGGATGTACATGTCTGGCGGGCGTACGTTCGGCCCGCTACGACCGTTGCCTTGGGCGCGGAGCCTCAGGCGGCGGTCATGTCGCGAGCCGAATTACTCGGCACCGCCCTGCTCGTCCTGCTTGGCACGGAGCGCGTCCACGGTACGGACGAGCTTCGACGGGAGCGCCTGGAAGAGCTGAGCAGCCTGAGTCTGCTTACCCTTGAAGGCACCCGCCAGCTTGGAGAGCAGAACCTCGCGGGACTCGAGGTCCGCGAGCTTCTTGATCTCGTCGGCGGACAGCGCCTTGCCGTCAAGGACACCGCCCTTGATGACGAGGTTCGGGTTGTCCTTGGCGAAGTCACGAAGACCCTTCGCCGACTCCACCGGGTCACCGGTGATGAAGGCGACCGCCGTCGGACCGTTGAACAGGTCGTCGAGCGTAGAGATCCCGGCCTCGTTGGCCGCAATCTTGGTCAGCGTGTTCTTCACCACGGCGTACTGGGCGTTCTCACCGAGCGAACGACGCAGCGTCTTGAGCTGCGCCACGGTGAGACCCCGGTACTCGGTCAGCACGGCGGCGTTCGAGTCGCGGAACTGGTCCGCGAGCTCGGCTACCGCGGCAGCCTTGTCGGGCCTTGCCATAGAGCGTCGGCCTCCTTCCGGGTGATGAGGACCGCTCAGAAGGGGCTGGGACAAACGAAACGCCCCGGCGCAGGCGCACGGGGCGTAGCTCGACCGGCAATGAAATCCGCCGGGAACACATCCAGTTCACCTACGCGGGTCGTCCGCTGTTCAGCGGATCCTTCGGTCACCGCGCTCTTTGACAAGCACGGCAACGACCAGCGGTCTTTGGCTTCTGGACCACCGTACGCGAGCGTCACGGATTCAAGCAAATCCGCCCGTACGGCTCAGCCCCGGGCGTCCTTCATCAGCTGGGCGAGGTCGGTGGTGTCCTTCGCCGGCGGGGTGGTGACCGTCACCGGCTGGTTCAGGTCGAGGAAGGTGATCGTCATGTCGAGCGGGCCCTTGTCGCCCTCGCCGCGCATCCGGAACCGCTTGGTGTGGTCGTCACCGTCGACCCACATGTCCATGGTGAGCGCGTCGACGCCCATCTTCGCGTACTGCTCGACGCTCTTCTCGCGCCGCTCCCTGGCGGCCTTGTCGTCGCCCTTGGCGGCGGCGGCCTTGACGTCGGCGAGGGTGACCTTGCCCGCGTAGTGGGTGGTCCGCACCCCGTCGACGGTCTCGGTGCCGACCTTCTTCACGTCCTTGGCGCCGGTGAGGGAGGCGGCCTCGGAGGCCGGGTTCTTCTCGGCCTCGGCCGCGCTCATGGAGTTGGCGCTCAGGTCGCTCGCCGCCCCGCCGAGGGCGGACGTGTCGAGCTTCAGCCAGCTCTTGCCGCCCATCTCCTTCGCCGCCTCGGCGCCGCCGTTCATGTAGAGCGCCTTGCCTACGACGCGCAGCTCCACCGTGTCACCGGACTTGGCCGAACTCATCCTCATGCTCAGGGCCTGGGGCTTGGTGCTCATCGCCGCCTCGCCCTCGATGGTCCCCTCGCCCGGCATCTCGCCGGCCATCCGGTAGCGGAGCGACGTGATGTCCTCCGTCTTCTTCGCCGCCTTGGCCACGGCGGCCGCGGGCGCCATGTCCGGCGACCGGTCCCCGGCGAACTTCGAGCAGCCGACGGCTCCGGCGGCGACGAACAGGGCGGCGAGCCCGGCACCCATCGCTCTGCGGCGCGTGGCACGACGTACGGAAGACCCCATTGATTCCCCCCAGGGAACACGACGGCCACAAGGAACACATGGAACACATGGCCGATTCACAGCAAGAGCCGTGAGCTTAGCCTCGGGTGGGTGCGGGGGTCTTCCGAATTCCCGTGGGCCTCGGCGAAGTCCTCTGGGCCTGAACGGAGTTGGGCCCGGCCGGAGTCGGACTCCGCTCAGGAACTCGTGCCGGACCCCGTCGCCGTGCCGGCGCTGCCCGGCGTCAGGCCCTGCTGCTTCAGCAGCGCCGTGAAGTCCTCGGTGTCGCTCGCCGGGGGCACGGTGGCGTCGACCTTCACGCCGTAGTCGCTGTAGTAGGCGGTCTGGGTGTACTGGCCGGACGACATCTGACCCTTCTCGACCTTCTTGACCAGCAGGTCCTGGGCGTTGACCCAGATGTCGACCTGCTCCGTGGTGACGCCGGCCGCGGTGAGCTGCTTCTTCAGGCCGGCGAGCTGGCCGGCGGTGAGGCTGGAGTTCTTGGCGGCGAGGTCGGCTACGTCCACCGTGCCCGCGTAGTGCGTGGCCTGCTGGCCGCGCACCGACTCCGTGCCGACCTTCTGGACGTCCCCGGAGGCGAGCAGGAGCTTCACCGACTGGTTCGGCGTGGAGTTCTGCATCTGGTCCTTGAGGTACGCGCCGGAGCTGCCGCCGAGCTTGGCCAGGTCGTCGTACGCGTACTTCAGCCAGTGCTTGCCGCCCGCCTGCTCGGCGAACTTCTCGCCCATCTTCGCGTAGTAGGCGTCCGGCAGATAGCGGGCCTCCATCGACGTGCTGCCGGCCGCGCGCATCGTCTGGGCCATCGTGCCGCCGGTGTACGTCATCGTGAGGACGCCGGTGATGCCGTCGCCCCAGCCGAGGTCGCCCTTGGCGTCCATGGACATCAGGGAGCCCATGACGGTGGAGGACTCGACCTTGGCGGAGTCCGCCTTGTCGGTGGACTGCTCGGCGCTGCGCAGGGCCGCTATGGGGCTCACCCGCGTCGAGCCCTTGCCCGCGGCCTTGTCGTCCTTGCCGGAGCCCCCGGAGGAACCCGGGGAACCACAGGCGGCCACCGAGGCCAGCGCTGTCGCCACCGCGATCGAGAGGCCCACCCGGCGCACGGTCGTGCTCTTCATTCGTCCCCACCCCTATGCGATTGCTGTGCCTGCCAAGAACGCTAACGCAGCGCACTGACACCCCGTACGAGAAAAAGGACGGGCCCCGCAACCCGAAGGTTGCGGGGCCCGTCCAAAGATGACGCGTACCTGACGCGGCTACCGGAGTGAGCGCGGGGCTCAGACGGAGGCCGGGTCCTCCTCGACGAGGAGGTTGCGGGTGCGGTTCGGGTCGAGCGGAATGCCGGGGCCGATCGTCGTGCTGATCGCGGCCTTCTTGATGTAGCGACCCTTGGCGGCGGACGGCTTCAGACGGAGGATCTCGTCCAGGGCCGCGCCGTAGTTCTCCACCAGCTGGGTGTCGTCGAAGGACGACTTGCCGATGATGAAGTGCAGGTTCGAGTGCTTGTCGACGCGGAACTCGATCTTGCCGCCCTTGATCTCGTTGACGGCCTTGACGACGTCCGGGGTCACGGTGCCGGTCTTGGGGTTCGGCATCAGACCACGGGGACCGAGCACGCGGCCGAGACGGCCGACCTTGCCCATGAGGTCCGGGGTGGCGACGACGGCGTCGAAGTCCAGCCGGCCCTTCGCCACCTCGTCGATGAGTTCGTCGGAGCCGACGATGTCGGCGCCCGCGGCGGTCGCTGCCTCGGCACGGTCACCGGTCGCGAAGACCAGGACCCGGGCGGTCTTACCGGTGCCGTGCGGGAGGTTCACGGTGCCACGGACCATCTGGTCCGCCTTGCGCGGGTCGACACCCAGACGGAAGGCGACCTCGACGGTGCCGTCGAACTTGGAGGTGGAGGTCTCCTTGGCGAGACGGACGGCCTCGAGCGGGGCGTAGAGCTTGTCCCGGTCGATCTTGGCGTCCGCAGCGCGGAGAGACTTGCTGCGCTTGCTCACTACTGCTCCTGTGTGTGTTCTGAGGAGTCGTGGTGTGGGCCGAGCAGGCCCTGCCACGGTCTTTCCTACGAGGTGAAGGTCAGCCCTCGACCGTGATGCCCATGGAACGGGCGGTGCCGGCGATGATCTTCGACGCGGCGTCCAGGTCGTTGGCGTTCAGGTCGGGAAGCTTGGTCGTGGCGATCTCACGGACCTGCGCCTGGGTGATCTTGGCGACCTTGGTCTTGTGCGGCTCGCCCGAGCCCTTCTCGACACCAGCGGCCTTGAGGATCATCTTCGCGGCCGGCGGAGTCTTGGTGACGAAGGTGAAGGAGCGGTCTTCGTAGACCGTGATCTCCACCGGGATCACCCAGCCACGCTGCGACTCGGTCGCCGCGTTGTAGGCCTTGCAGAACTCCATGATGTTGACGCCGTGCTGACCCAGCGCGGGGCCGACCGGCGGAGCCGGGTTCGCCGCACCGGCGTTGATCTGGAGCTTGATGAGCCCCGTGACCTTCTTCTTCTTGGGAGGCATTGCTCTCTCCGGGTCCTAGTGAGAGTGTTCGGCCTCTGTCCGGTTAATCCGGATGGAGGCATACCGCACAACGATAACGGGTATCCCTGCGTGGCTAAAAACCGCGCAGGTCAGAGAGGCTTTTGACAGCCCGTCTGACCTGCGCGGAAGACGTAACTCCAGGAAGAACTAGTTCTTCTGGATCTGGTCGAAGGAGAGCTCCACCGGCGTCTCGCGGCCGAAGATCTCGACGAGACCCTTGACCTTCTTGGAGTCGGCGTTGATCTCGTTGATGGTCGCCTGCAGCGTCGCGAACGGGCCGTCGGTGACGGTGACCGAGTCGCCGACCTCGAAGTCCAGCACCTGGACCTCGAGCTTGCGCTGCGGAACCGGCTTGCCCTCGGCCTCGGCCGCCTCGCGGGCGGCCTTCTCCTCGGCCTCCGGGGCGAGCATCTTGACGATCTCGTCCAGGGTCAGCGGGTACGGGTCGTAGGCGTTGCCCACGAAGCCGGTGACGCCGGGGGTGTTGCGGACGACGCCCCAGGACTCGTTCGTCAGGTCCATGCGGACCAGGACGTAGCCCGGGAGCTTGTTCTGCTTGATCGTCTTGCGCTCGCCGTTCTTGATCTGCGCGACCTCTTCCTGCGGCACCTCGGCCGCGAAGATGAAGTCCTCGACGTTCAGCGAGACGGCGCGCTGCTCCAGGTTCGTCTTCACGCGGTTCTCGTAACCGGCGTACGTGTGGATGACGTACCACTCGCCTGGAAGGAGACGCAGTTCCTCGCGCAGGGCGACGACGGGGTCGACGGGCTCGGCCGGCTCGGCCTCTTCCTCGTCGTCCTCGGCCGCGGCCTCGTCGTCGAGGTCCTCGGTCGCTTCCTCGTCCTCGTCCTCGACGTGCACGGCGGCTTCCTCGGCCGGCTCGCCCGCGTCGGCGTCCGCAGCCTCGACCTCGTCCAGCTCCTCGTCCGCGCCCTCGACGATGTCGAGTTCGTCTTCCACGGACTCGTCCGGCTCGACGGCCTCGTTCAGGTTCGGGTCAGACACGTGGCTGCTTCTTCCTGGATACATGGGGGTGGAACACGCGAAAGGGGCGCCGGTCAGGGCGCCCTTCGCTTCCGGCCTCAGCCGAAGACGTACTTCGCGGCGTGATTGAGTCCATAGTCAATCACGGTCACGAGACCGATCATGATGACGACGAAGACGATGACAACCGTCGTGTACGTCGTCAGCTGGTTGCGCGTCGGCCAGACGACCTTGCGGAGCTCCGCGACGATCTGGCGATAGAAGATGCCGAGGCGCTTCAGCGGGCCCTTCTTGGCGCGCTTGCCACCCTTGCGGGCCTTCTTCTTGGACTCCGACACCTCGTCCTGGGCATCAGGCATGTCGATGGAGCCCACGGCGTCCGCCATTCGTCCTCACCTGTTCCCGGGTCGTGGCCGTGCCGCGCCCGGACTGAGCCGCACGGCGGTGCATTGCTGTACGTACATGCGCTGCGCACACATCCTGGCGAAGGTGTGTGTAGCAGGGCCGGAGGGACTTGAACCCCCAACCGCCGGTTTTGGAGACCGGTGCTCTACCAATTGAGCTACGACCCTTTGTGACATCCCCCAACGTACCGCATCCACCCGAGTGCTCGGTGTGCACCCAGTAGGGCGCGGCTGTTGAAGGCCAACGAGCTAGGAGTGTACGTGTTCCGCGGCCGGTCGTCGAACAGAAAGTGCCTGTACGGGGATTGGCGACGGAAGATCACCCAGGCCGGGGCGGGAATCCGGACGGTTGTTCCATGCTCGCCCGATCCTGTTCAGTCTGTGAAACCGGTGTGCCGGGCGGGTTTCCGGTCTGAAACGATGGGCCCCATGAGCGCCTCAATCCCTCCCACCGAGCGCCGGGTCTCCGCCCGAGTCGGCGCGATCTCCGAGTCCGCCACCCTCGCCGTGGACGCCAAGGCAAAGGCCCTCAAGGCCGCCGGACGTCCGGTGATCGGCTTCGGCGCGGGTGAACCGGACTTCCCGACCCCGGACTACGTCGTCCAGGCCGCCATCGAGGCCTGCTCGAACCCCAAGTACCACCGCTACACCCCGGCCGGCGGTCTCCCGGAGCTGAAGGCCGCGATCGCCGCGAAGACGCTGCGCGACTCGGGCTACGAGGTGGACGCCTCGCAGATCCTGGTCACCAACGGCGGCAAGCAGGCCATCTACGAGGCCTTCGCCGCGATCCTCGACCCGGGCGACGAGGTCATCGTCCCGGCGCCGTACTGGACGACGTACCCGGAGTCGATCCGCCTCGCGGGCGGTGTCCCGGTGGACGTCGTCGCCGACGAGACGACCGGTTACCGCGTCACGGTCGAGCAGTTGGAGGCGGCCCGCACCGAGAACACCAAGGTCGTCCTCTTCGTCTCGCCGTCCAACCCGACCGGCGCCGTCTACAGCGAGGCCGAGGCCGAGGCGATCGGCCGCTGGGCCGTCGAGCACGGCCTGTGGGTCATGACGGACGAGATCTACGAGCACCTGGTCTACGGCGACGCGAAGTTCACCTCGCTGCCCGCGATCCTGCCGGAGCTGCGCGACAAGTGCATCGTGGTCAACGGCGTCGCCAAGACGTACGCCATGACCGGCTGGCGGGTGGGCTGGATCATCGGCCCGAAGGACGTCGTCAAGGCCGCGACCAACCTCCAGTCGCATGCCACCTCGAACGTCTCCAACGTGGCCCAGGTCGCCGCGCTGGCCGCCGTCTCCGGTGATCTGACGGCCGTGGCGGAGATGCGCGAGGCCTTCGACCGCCGCCGCAAGACGATCGTGCGGATGCTCAACGAGATCGACGGCGTGCTCTGCCCGGAGCCCGAGGGCGCGTTCTACGCGTACCCGTCGGTCAAGGCGCTGCTCGGCAAGGAGATCCGCGGCAAGCGCCCGCAGGACTCGGTCGAGCTGGCCGCGCTGATCCTGGAGGAGGCCGAGGTCGCGGTCGTCCCGGGCGAGGCCTTCGGGACCCCCGGTTACCTGCGGCTGTCGTACGCCCTGGGTGACGAGGACCTCGTCGAGGGCGTCAGCCGCATCCAGAAGCTGCTGTCCGAAGCCACGGACTGAGTTTTCGTACCTCTACGCGTGCGTGCGGGCCGTTTCTCTCCGGGGAGGCGGCCCGTTGCTTTGTGCGAGCAAGACCACGATCGAGGAAAGTGGTACCGGCACGGCGGGAACGTACGGCAGGATTCCCAGATGGAGCGTGTACGTGATGTCTCTGAACTGCCGAAAGCCCATCTGCACCTGCACTTCACCGGGTCGATGCGGCCGACCACCGTGCTGGAGCTCGCCGACAAGTACGGCGTACGACTGCCCGACGCCCTGACCGAGGCGCTGACCAGCGGGGAGCCGCCGAAGCTGCGGGCGACGGACGAGCGGGGCTGGTTCCGTTTCCAGCGGCTGTACGACGCGGCGCGGTCGTGCCTGCGGGAGCCCGAGGACATCCAGCGGCTGGTCCGCGAGGCCGCCGAGGAGGACGTCAGGGACGGCTCGGGCTGGCTGGAGATCCAGGTCGACCCGACGTCGTACGCACCGCGCCTGGGCGGCCTGATCCCGGCGCTGGAGGTCATCCTGGACGCGGTGCAGACGACCTCCCGCGAGACCGGGCTCGGGATGCGGGTCCTGGTGGCCGCGAACCGGATGAAGCACCCCCTGGACGCGCGCACGCTGGCCCGGCTGGCCGTGCGGTACGCGGAGCGGGGTGTGGTCGGTTTCGGCCTCTCGAACGACGAACGCCGGGGTATGGCACGGGACTTCGACCGGGCCTTCGCGATCGCCCAGGAGGGTGGCCTGCTGTCGGCCCCGCACGGCGGCGAGTTGGCGGGCCCGGCCTCGGTGCGGGACTGCCTGGACGACCTGCACGCGACCCGGATCGGCCACGGCGTGCGCGCGGCGGAGGACCCGCGCCTGCTGAAGCGGCTCGCGGACCGGGGCATCACCTGCGAGGTGTGCCCCGCCTCGAACGTGGCGCTGGGCGTCTACGAGAAGCCCGAGGACGTGCCCCTAAGGACCCTCTTCGAAGCGGGCGTCCCACTGGCGCTCGGCGCCGACGACCCCCTCCTCTTCGGCTCCCGGCTGGCGGCCCAGTATGAGATCGCCCGCCGCTACCACGCCTTCTCGGACCGCGAACTGGCCGAACTGGCCCGGCAGTCGGTACGCGGATCGGCCGCCCCGGAGGACATGAAGACCAAGCTGCTGTCGGGCATTGACGACTGGCTCAGCGCCCCGGTCGCCTGAAGTGCGCGTAGGGCGGACACGGCTTGAAACAGATCAGGACCTCGGGACCGTGCCCACCGCCACGGTCAGGGGCCAGTTCGCCGTCCAGGGAGGCCATGAACGCCGACTGCCCTTTGACGACCCGCTTCGCCCGCGGTCCCCAGCCCGCCGTGTAGGCGAAGGACGTGGCGGCGGACGCGAGGACGTCACGGCCGCCGATGAGGAAGTACGTACGTACGCGCGTGCGTGGTGTGCCGCAACTGCCCCTGGGCGTACGGCCGCTCCAGCCACGCGCGCGCGTGGCGCTCGGTACGGGCCTCGTCCGTGCGGACGGTGAGCGGGGTGCCACGCCCGAGCGCGCGGCGCAGATCGACCAGCTCCCCGCACCCCTCGTCGGGCGGCACGCTCTCGCGCAGCGGGATGTGCACGATGGTGTGCCGCGAGCAGGCTGCGAACGAGAACAGCCCCGCCAGCCGGCTCAGCCCGTCGTGATCCCCATGAGCATCCCGTACGGCGCCGGGTCGCGCACTGAGGTGTGGCGCAGAGGTTGCCTCGGCTGGACGACACGGTGTTCGTGCGGGCCGATCCGGGGTCTGAACTGGCGGGGTCTCAGCTCCGTTTGCGGTGCCTCATCCGCCAAGGGGCGCGGTCAGGAGGGGTCCTCGACAACGGAGATTCCGCCCAGCAGCGTCCGGGCCAGGCGTGGCGCGAACTCGTCCACGGGCGGTCGTACGCCGGTGCCCGCCGCCTCGTAGGCGAACGCGCGCTGTGCGCAGGCGCCCAGGAGGAGGGACGCGGCCGCGAAGGTGTCCGCGCCGGGGCGGACGCGGCCGGCGGTCTGTTCGGCGCGCAGATAGGCGTCCAGGCCCTCGATCGGCTTGTGGGGGCCCGAGCCGAGCTGCCGCAGCGCTTCGTCGTGGCGCCGCTTGAGCTGGGTCTCGGCGTACAGGGAGGCCGCGATCGGGAAGCTCTGCTCATAGAAGAGGGCCGCCTGGCGGGCGATCTCGGTGAGGTTGTCCTCCAGGGAGTGCCGTCCGGGCTCGGCGGCGAGGCTGCGCAGCAGCGGGGTCAGCTGGGGCAGCCGTTCCGCGAGGACGCGGATGAACAGCTCCTCCTTGCTGGCGAAGTACTTGTAGAGCGCGGCTTCGGAGCAGCCGGCGGCCTTCGCGATCTCCTTGGTGGTCGCCCGGGCCAGACCGACGGTGAGCATCAGCTCGTGGGCGGCGTCGAGGATGCGGACCCGGGCGGGTTTCTGAGGGGCGGGCTCCGGGGCCTGTTTCTGCTGCATGGGGCCCAAGGATTCCATGGCCGGTCCGTTCGGGCTTGACGGGTGGGTGAGTACTTACCCACTCTAGAGGGAGGCAGGGGTGAGTGAACACTCACCCACCTCACGAAGAGGCAGGAGTGCGCCATGAAGCTCACCGTTTTCGGTGCCACCGGAGGCATCGGCCAGGAGATCGTCCGCCAGGCACTGGCCTCGGGCCACGAGGTCACGGCGGTCGTAAGGGACCCGGCGCGGCTCACCGTGCGGGGCGCGGGCCTGGAGGTGTTCCGCGCGGACCTCACCGACCCGGAGGCGGTACGCCCGGCGGTCGCGGGCCGGGACGCGGTCCTGTCCGGGCTCGGCGCCCGCAGCCGCAAGGACGCGGGGATCGCGACCCGGCTCACGCGTACGGTCCTGGCGGCCATGGAGGCGGAGGGGGTGCGCCGGGTGCTGGTGGTGAGCGCCGGTCCGATCGGCCCGGACCCGGAGGGCGCCGGGCTCCTCGACCGCACCGCGCGCGGGCTGATCTCGGCCCTCCTGAAGGACGTCTACGACGACCTGCGGGAGATGGAGGCGGCCCTGGCCGGCAGCGCCACGGACTGGACGAGCATCCGCCCGCCACGCCTGCAGAACAAACCGCTGACCGGCACATACCGCACGGTCGTGGGCGGTTTCCCCGCCCGAGGCCGGTTCATCGCCCGCGCGGACGTCGCCCACGCGATGCTGACGATGGCGGACGATCCCCGGACGGTGAAGCAGGGGGTGGGGGTGGCCTATTGAGGTCCCTTGAGGGCGACTTACCGGCTGTCGAGGCTGACGCCGACGGTCACCGGTTCGTTGACGAGGGTGACCCCGAAGGTGTCGTGGACGCCGGCGACGACCTCGCGCGCGAGGGCGAGCAGGTCCGCCGTGGTCGCCTCGCCCCGGTTGGTGAGGGCGAGGGTGTGCTTGGTGGAGATCCGGGCGGGCCCGCTGCCGTACCCCTTGGTGAAGCCGGCCTTGTCGATCAGCCAGGCGGCGGAGGTCTTGATGTGCCCCTCCCCCGCCGGGTACGCGGGCGGCTCCGCACCCTCCCCGAGACGCTCCTCCACGCGCGCGTGGAACGCGGTGAACTGCGCGTCGGTGAGGATCGGGTTGGTGAAGAAGGAACCGGCCGACCAGGTGTCGTGGTCCTCGGGGTCCAGGACCATGCCCTTGCCGGCGCGCAACGCGAGAACGGTCTCCCGGGCCCGCGCGAGCGGCACGCGGTCACCGGGCTCGACCCCGAGAACCCGGGCCGTCTCGGCGTACTTGACCGGCGCCGACAGCCCGTCCGCGTCCTCCAGCTCAAAGCGGACGCGCAGCACGACATAGCGCTCGGGGTCGGCCTTGAACCGGCTGTGCCGGTAGGAGAAGGCGCACTCCTCGTTGGCAAGGGTGACCGTCTCGCGGGTGGCGCGGTCGTAGGCGACGACCTCGGTGATGGTGGCGGAGACTTCCTGGCCGTACGCCCCGACGTTCTGAATCGGGGTCGCACCGGCCGATCCAGGAATCCCGGCGAGACACTCGACCCCGGCGAGCCCGGCCTCGACGGTGCGGGCAACGGCATCGGTCCACACCTCACCGGCCGCCAACTCCAGCCGCGTGCCGTCGAGTTCGAAGCCACGGGTGGCGATCCGCAGGGCGGTCCCCTCGAACCCCTTGTCCCCGATGACGAGGTTCGACCCACCCCCGATGACCAGCAACGGCGTCCCGGCGTCATCGGCCTCACGCACGACGTCGATCACCTCGGCGTCGGTGCCCGCGGTGATCAACCGGGTCGCGGGACCGCCCAACCTGAAGGTGGTGAGGGGGGCGAGGGGGGCATCGTGGAGTTCCTGCACGGGGCCAAGCGTACGAGACGGGACTGACAAGTCTGGGGGTGGCGGGGTGTGGCCGTCGTTTTCGGCGCGGGGCGGACGTCCGACACGGGCAGTGTGTGCGGCGCGGGGCGGGGCGACTGACGCGGGCACCGCATCCGGCACGGGTCACGCGCCCCGCACGATGTGCCGCATCCACCCGGACCACGCACCCGTGAAGCTCCCCCGGCAACGGCAGACGCCCACCCACCTGAAGTCCCACAGGCCAAGCCGCACGCACGCGTGGAGCCCCACCGCCAACGGCAGGGCCCCACGCGTGCGTGCACAGGTGTCCCGGTCAGTGACCGGCGTTCTCCAGTACCGAGTCGGACCCGGAAGACCCGGCCGACCCCGCACGATCCGCCGGCTCGGCCGATTCGGAAGTCGCCGCAAGCTCCGCCGCTCGCCGCCTCGTCGGGATCATGAGCGTCGCGACTCCCGCGAGGGCGACCACGGCCGCCCCGGTGACCAGCGCGGGCTTCAGGCCGTCGACGAAGGTCTGTGCGGTCTGGTAGCCGCCCTGGGCCGAGAAGATGGACGCCATGACGGCGATGCCGAGCGCGCCGCCCACCTCGCGGAGCGCGTTGTTGGCGCCGGAGGCGATGCCCTGTTCCTGGGGGCGGACGCTGGACATGACCAGGTTGGAGGCCGGCGCGAAGAACAGGGCCATGCCGATGCCGCTGAGGATCAGGCCGGGCAGCTGGGCGCCGTAGGAGACGTCGGTGGTGACGACGTAGGACATCCAGCCGAGACCGGCCGCCTGCAGGAAGAGGCCCGCGGCGACGACCGGGCGGCCGCCGATGCGGTCGGAGAGGATGCCGGCGATGGGGGCGACGAGCATCGGCATACCGGTCCAGGGGAGCATCCGCAGGCCCGCCTCGGTGGGCGAGTAGCCGAGGACGCCCTGCATGTACTGGCTGAGCAGGAAGATCGACCCGAACATCCCGAGGAACATCAGCAGGCTCGCGGCATTGATCCCGGAGAAGGCGCGGGAGCGGAACAGCCGCATCGGGAGCATCGGGTTCTTGGCGTTGACGCTGTAGATGATGAAGCCGGCGAACAGCGCGCTCCCCGCGAACAGTCCGGCGAGGACGAGCGAGCTGGTCCAGCCGTCGGCGGGCCCGCGGACCAGGCCGTACACGATGCCGAAGAGGCCGCCGCTGGCGAGCAGGGTGCCGGGGAAGTCGAGCGGGGCGCCGGTGCCGTACGACTCGGAGAGGCGCAGGCGGGCGAGCGGCAGCAGGGCCAGGCCGAGCGGGACGTTCAGCCAGAAGATCCAGTGCCAGGAGATGTGCTCGGTGAGGCTGCCGCCGATGAGCGGGCCGGAGGCGACGGCGAGCCCGTTCACCGCGCCCCATATGCCGTACGCCATCCCGCGCTTGGCCGCGGGTACGGCCGCCGTCAGCAGGGTCAGTGTCAGCGGCATCATGATCGCCGCGCCGACGCCCTGGACCGCGCGGGCCGCGATGAGGGACTCGATGCCGGGTGCCATGGCCGCGGCGGCGGAGGCGCCGGTGAAGACGGTGATGCCGACGAGGAAGAGCCGGCGGCGGCCGAACCGGTCGCCGAGCGCCGCGCCGAACATCAGCAGGACGGCGAAGGTGAGCGTGTAGGCGCTCACGGTCCATTCCAGGTCGCCCAGCGCTCCCCCGAGGTCCTTGCGGATGGACGGCAGGGCGGTGGTGACGACGAGGTTGTCCAGGGCCGCCATGAATCCGGCGACGCTGGTGATGACGAGGGCCCAGACCATTCCCCCGCGCCGTGCGGTTGGCTGTGACATCGCTCCCCCAAAGGGTGCTCGTACCGATGATTAGTTATTGATGACTAACTTTGCCGCGCAGGAAAAGGCGAAGGATCCGCCCCTTGTCGATGCCCGCTACTTCTCCAGCCGGCCGGTGATCCGCGCCGACGGATACAACCCTTCCCAGACCCGATGCTCGGGCGGAAAACCCATGGCCGCAAGGGTGTTGATCAGCATTCCGTACGCCAGGAAGGTCGTGGTCTGGTCCACATCCGCCCCCAAGGGCAGATGCACGACGTCCCAGAGCTTCATCCAGCCCTTCCGTACGGCCTCGCCGAACTCGTGGTCACCCTCCGCCTCGGCGGCGGCCACCGTGATGTACGTCTGCATCTGCATCTGCAGCTTCTCGGGATACTCCGTGATGAGCTGCACATAGCGGTTGGCCATGGCATGCAGGGCCTCTTCGCCCTCCAGCCCCTTGGACGACTCCTCCAAGACCCGGCACACGTCCTCGACGCACCGCAGCGAGGCCGCCGCGAAGATCGCCTTCTTGCCCGGGAAGAGCCGGAAGAGATACGGCTGCGAGACACCGACCCGCTTGGCGATCGCCTCGGTGGAGGTGCCGTAGTACCCCCGCTGCGCGAACTCGGTGATCGCCGCGCGGACGACGCTCTCGCGCCTCTCTTCTGCGCTCATCCTGACCATGCGAGAAAGTTAGTACTCAATCACTAACTTGGTCAAGGGGTGGGTCCGGCGGAGTTCCGGGACGGGAGCGGGAACGGGCGGCGGGGATCGCCGGATGTGTGGCACGGCACATGGGCGGGTCGGCTCCGGACCCGCCGGTGTCACTGCCAGTCACCAAGTCGGCCCGGGACGACCTACAAGTAGGCCGACCTACAGGTAAGGGGCGCCCACAATAGCGGCCGCCCCTTACCTCAGCTCACGCCAGTCGTACGACCGCCCGTGACATCCCGAGCACCTTCTGGCCGGCGCTCATCGCCACCAGGTCCACGCGGACCGTGTTGTCGTCGAGCTTGGCGGCGACCTTGGCGCTGACCTCGACGGTCGCGCCCTGGTCGTCGTTCGGGACGACGACGGGCTTGGTGAAGCGGACGCCGTACTCGACGACCGCGCCCGGGTCGCCGGTCCAGTCGGTGACCACGCGGATCGCCTCGGCCATGGTGAACATGCCGTGCGCGATGACGTCCGGGAGCCCGACCTCCTTGGCGAACTTCTCGTTCCAGTGGATCGGGTTGAAGTCCCCGGAGGCGCCCGCGTACTGGACGAGGGCGGCGCGGGTCACGGGGAAGGCCTGGGCCGGCAGCTCGGTGCCGACCTCGACGTCGTCGTACGCGATGTTCGCCGTCATGTCAGCTCTCCTCCGCCGCGCGGGCCACGAGCTTGGTCCAGGCGGTCACGACGTGCTCGCCGGCCTCGTCGTGGACCTCACCGCGGATGTCCAGGATGTCGTTGCCCGCCATCGACTTGATCGCCTCGATCGTGGAGGTGACCGTGAGGCGGTCACCGGCGCGCACGGGGCGGACGTAGACGAACTTCTGGTCGCCGTGCACGACCCGGCTGTAGTCGAGGCCGAGCTGCGGGTCCTGGACGACCTGTCCCGCGGCCTTGAACGTGATGGAGAAGACGAAGGTCGGCGGGGCGATCACATCGGGGTGGCCGAACGCCTTGGCGGCCTCCGGGTCCGTGTACGCCGGGTTGGCGTCCCCCACCGCCTCCGCGAACTCGCGGATCTTCTCCCGGCCCACCTCGTACGGGTCGGTGGGCGGGTAGGTCCGCCCCACGAAGGACTGGTCGAGCGCCATGGCCCGGTACCTCCTGATGTTCCTGCTGCTGTGTGGGGAACGACGCGAGGCCGCCCCCAGACTTCGGGGACGGCCTCGTGTACGAGCCTGATTCTTATCGCGTTTCGCGGTGCGCGGTGTGCGCATTGCAACGCGGGCAGTGCTTCTTCATCTCCAGTCGGTCCGGGTTGTTACGCCGGTTCTTCTTGGTGATGTAGTTCCGCTCCTTGCACTCCACGCAGGCCAGCGTGATCTTCGGGCGGACGTCGGTGGCAGCCACAGGAGTGCTCCTTGACGAACGGATGGGACTATGAACGCATAACAGAGTAGCCGATCGAAGGACCGACCCCGCAATCGGCTACTGTCAGTAGCGGTGACCGGACTTGAACCGGTGACACAGCGATTATGAGCCGCTTGCTCTACCGACTGAGCTACACCGCTGCGATGCGATCGGTTCCCACCTTGCGACGAGAACCTCACACACCAGAGCCCCAATACGGAATCGAACCGTAGACCTTCTCCTTACCATGGAGACGCTCTACCGACTGAGCTATTGGGGCGAGCGATGAAGACATTACACGCTCGGCGACCGTTCGCCCAAATCCGTTTCGCGGCACCGCTCCAACCGCTTCCACGACCCTCCCAGAGGCCTCAGGGGCCCCTCCCGTATGGGGGACCACACCGGTACGACTATTGCGCTCCTCCCGGCCGTGAGCGGATCACCGCCCTAGGCTCGACTCACTCTGCGTGATCTTGCGCCCCTTTGCGCAGTCCCCAGTCCTGAGCCCCGCAGCCCCGAGCCCGCGAAGCCCTGAGCCCCTGGAGCGCGATGCCCGACAGCCAGCCCCAGCCGTCCCACTCGTCGTCTGGTCCGTCGGGTTCCTCAGGCTCGTCGGGACCGGCCGACCCGGCCGCGCTCCTGCTGTGCGGGGCCCGGCTGACCGACGGCCGGACCGTGGACGTACGGCTCGACGGCGGGCGCATCGAGGCGGTCGGCACGGCCGGCAGCCTGGCGACGGACGCCACGCGCGCGTGCGGCGCGCGCGTGGACCTCAGCGGCTATCTCCTCCTCCCGGCCCCCGCCGAACCGCACACGCACAGTGACACCGCCCTGTCGGCCGAGAACGGCGGACCGGTCTCCTACGACCCCGATGACGTCCAGCGCCGCGCGACCGAGGCGGCGCTGCTGCAACTCGGGCACGGGGCCACGGCACAGCGGGCACACGTGCGCGTGGGGGACGTTCAGGGGCTGAGCGCGCTGGCCGCCGTACTGCAGGCGCGGCGGGCGCTGCGGGGGCTGGCGGAGTTGACGGCGGTGGCGATGCCCCGGCTACTGACCGGGGTGGCGGGGGCTGACGGGCTCGCGATGCTGCGGGACGCGCTGAAAATGGGTGCCTCCGTAGTGGGCGGTTGTCCAGATCTGGACCCCGATCCGACGGGGTACGTGGAGGCGGTCCTGGAGGTCGCGTCCGAGCACGGGTGCCCGGTCGACCTGCACACGGACGCCGCCGACCCGACCCGCCTGGCCCGGCTGGCGGCCGTCGCGGGCGGAATGCGCCCCGGGGTGACGCTCGGCCCCTGCGGCGGCCTGGGACGGCTGCCTGCGGACACGGTCACACGGATCGCGGACCAACTGGCCGCGGCCGACGTGACGGTGGTCTGCCTGCCGCAGGGCGGCTGCGGCGGCGTCGACCGCCGGGGCACGGCTCCCGTACGGCTGCTGCGCACGGCCGGCGTCCAGGTGGCCGCGGGCAGCGGCGCCCTGCGTGACGTGTCCAACCCGGTGGGCCGCGGGGACCCCTTGGAGGCGGCCTACCTGCTGGCCTCGCGCCACGGGATGCGGCCCGAGGACGCCTACGACACGGTGAGTTCCTCGGCACGCGCGGCGCTCGGCCTGCCCGAGGTGCGGGTCGAGGCGGGATTTCCGGCCGAACTGCTCGCGGTGCGCGGCGACCGGCTCGCGGGTGCGCTGTCGTTGGCGTACAGCCGGATCGTGGTGCACCGGGGGCGCGTGGTGGCACGGACGAGCGCGGTCCGGGAGTACTGCAACACGGCGGCGGGCTCGGAGTTGGGGCTGCCCCGGCAGGGACGGGGCGACTTGTCGTGAGCCGTCGGCGCCGCGCCGGGGCGCACGCCTGAGGCACTGGGGCTCGGGTCCGCGCGCCCGGCGCGTCCATCGCGGGTGTGCGCCGCTGGGACGCGGCTGAAGTCATGCGGCGCGTGCGGCCGTCCGGGCGTACGGTCGAAGGCATGCGCATTGTCATCGCTGGAGGTCATGGTCAGATCGCGCTGCGGCTGGAGCGCCTGCTCGCCGCGCGCGGTGAAGAGGTCGCGGGCATCATCCGCAACGCCGAACAGAGCGACGATCTACGGGCGGCCGGCGCCGAACCGCTCCTGCTCGACCTGGAGTCGGCCTCGGTCGAGGAGGTCGCGGCGCAGCTGCGGGGCGCGGACGCGGCGGTCTTCGCGGCGGGCGCGGGCCCGAACAGCGGCACGGCCCGCAAGGACACGGTGGACCGGGGTTCGGCGGTGCTGTTCGCCGACGCGGCGGTCCTGGCGGGCGTACGGCGCCACGTCGTCGTGTCCTCGATGGGCGCGGATCCGACGCACTCCGGGGACGGCGTCTTCGACGTGTATCTGCGGGCCAAGGGCGAGGCCGACGCGTACGTACGCGGCCTGGACGCCCTGGACTGGACGATCCTGCGCCCCGGTTCGCTCACGAACGACGCCGGCACCGGGCTGGTCCGGCTGGAGGCCCACACCGGCCGCGGCGCGATCCCCCGCGACGACGTGGCCGCCGTACTCGCGGAGTTGGTGGAGACGCCGGCGACGGCCGGCCTGACGCTGGAGCTGATCGGTGGATCCGCGCCGGTGTCGGTGGCGGTGAAGTCGGTGGCGGGGAACTGAGGAACCGGAGAGCCGAGGAACCGAGGTTCCCCGCCGTCTAGAACAGCGGCATCTGTCCGGGGAACTCCGGCACCACGTACCCGTCCAACGCGGGCTGGGCCGCCCCGAGTTCCGCCTGGCGGCGGGACCCGGGGCACGACACGAGGTCCCCGGTCTCCCGCGCGCCGGGCGGGTCGTGCCGCGCGTATCGGCCGGCCACGACGGCGATTTCACGACGGCACTCGGGGCAGCTTCTGCGGCGTGACGACATGGGATCAGTCTGCCCCGCCGCACGCCGGGTCGGCGGTCGAGGCTCGCTCAGCTGTGGGCGACGGTGAGGCCGTAGAAGGCGACGCGGGCGCCCTTGGTGGTGCTGTCGGAGGACGACTGGTTGTACGAACCGGCCTTGAAGTACTGCTTGTAGGCGTTGAAGGACGACGGGATGGCGTAGTGCGTGGTGCTCCCGTTGACCGTCAGGTTGATGGTGTTTCCGCCCGAGACGCCGATCGTGTAGCTCCACGTCTTGCCGACCGAGACGTTGCCGACGGTGTGCAGGGTCTGTCCGCCGGAGGGCGAGTTCTCCGTGCCGAGGACGATGTCGCCGCTCGACCGGTAGTACAGCTCCAGCAGCGGCTTGGTGGAGGTGCCTCCGGTGCCGAGGTGGATCTGGCCGACGCAGACGTTCGAGGTGACGGATACGACCCGCAGCGTCGCCTTCATCGTGTGGGTGCCGCTGAGCGACCAGTTGGCGGCGCTGCCGCTGCGGTTCATCTCCCGCAGTTCGGAGCGGGCGTAGTTCGAGTTCGGGGTGGTGACGCCCTTCTCCGGCGCCCAGAAGGTCATCGCGCCGTCGCGGGTGTCCGTGTAGAAGTACGAGTCCTGGAACCCGTTGGCCCCCTGGAGCCGGGACGACGAGATCGTCGTGGGCGAGCCGGGGGAACCGATCGGCTCCTGGAGCTGCCACACCCCCAGGTCGAAGTTCCCGCCGGGCGCGACGGAGGGGTCCGCCAGGGGTGAGGCGACGACGCCGGCGGCGCCGGTACTGCCCGACGCGGCGGGAGCCGCGAGGGCGAGGCCGCCGGTGACGGCGACGACGGTGGCCAGGGAGGTGAGCAGCGTACGCATGCGCATGGGGGGTGCCTTCCTGTCTGCTCTGTGGACTCGGTTGGCGAAGCGCGGGTTCACGTATATGAACTTCATGTTTCAACGTGAACGCGATGCCGCGACAGTAGGACCGTGGCACGGGCACGTCAAGGTTGGCGGCAGAGCGAGCGGGGGCCGCGGAATGCCTCGGCAACGACGAAAGGGTCTGTGATCAGCATTGCCGCTGATCACAGACCCTTTCTCCGGCCGGACCCGCCCCACGTGGACCCCACTCACCGTCCATGCCGCCGGGCGGCCGGTGTGTGCGGGTTGACGGTGAGATCCCCGGCCTGGCCCACGGCGTGGTGGACATCGCGGAGTTCTCGCAGCGGGCAGGGTCGTCCGTTCTCGCCGGGGTCAGGACTGGTTCCACTGCTGATACCCGGAGAAGGAACAGGAGTACTGCACCTCCCGGGTACGGTCGACCGAGCCGAGATCAATGGGACTCAGGCACTTGCCGCTGTGTCGGGTGACGAGCTGCGACCAGCCGCTGACGGTGCTCGCGCCCTTGGTCCACTGCTGGTTGTACCCGCTGTCGCAGTCCTCTATCTGAACGAAGGCTTGTTCGCTCTGGCTCGAATTCGCGACTTCCATGCATCTGCCGCTGCTCGCGACGACGAGCTGGAAATAGCCACTGTCGGTCGCCCGCAACGCCCACTGCTGATTGACGGTTCCATTGCAGGTGTACTGCTGGACTACGGAGCCGTTGACCTGACCTCCGGCGTCCAGGCATTTACCGTTGTTCAGATCTTTGAACTGGTAGTAGGTCACGGACCGAGGTGTGACGGTCGAGGCACCCGCGCTCGCCGGCGAGGTAAAGGCCAGGACGAAGCCGAACGCCGCAGTGATCGCCGCGAGTCCGGTAGCCGCCTTCCGGAGGGTGTGCTTTTTCATGCTGGTGATCCCCTCTTCCTTCGACTACACCGAACGCTCGGCGGTCAGCGTGGTGCGCCAGGAGCCGCTTGTCGCTCCTTGTTCCGCTCAGCGGGCCCGGTTCACCGGCTGCCCCGGGCTTCGCCGAACGCCTCACCCATCCGCTGGCCAACGCCCGCGAGCCGCTCCGGACAGCGTCAGGAGTCGACGTCGATCAGGAATCAGGGCCGCGTTTCTTTGGAGTGTGAATTCCCTTGTCTTTGGCGTTCTTTCAGGGTCCAGGAATTACGGGGCGACCAAGCCACTGCTGTTTCACCGGTGACGCTTGCGGGGCACGCCCCACGGAAAGCAAGTGCGCGCTGGAGGCGAGCAATTCTGGATACTGCTCAGCCCTTCGCGCGGCCAAGGCTTTCTGCCCGATGGAAGTACGCCGGGGTGAAGTCGAAAAGAGACGCCGCGCAGATGGCGGACGCCTGCTCAACAGGGCGGGCGATGGGATCGACCGAAGGGACTGCGTATCCGTCTTTGGCCAAGCACTCCGCATGCACGCCAGTCCCGCCGCCGACATCCGCGCAGTCGCCGTCTCGTGACGCTCTTCGGCTGCGTCTACTACGCGGCGGCACAGCCGGCTGAAGCCATCGGCCGATCCCGCCCGGCCCGGTGGCCTCGCTGCGGTGGCACCTCACCGCGTACGGCACGGCCCCCGATGGGCGGGTGTTCCAGACGATGCGCGGTGGGCCGGTCCAGGACACGGGCTATGGCGAGCTCTGGGCTGCGGCTCGCACCCGGGCCCTGACAACGACCGAAGTGACGATCCCGAAATCCCGTCCACTCCCCGTCCACCCGCTTCGAGACGGGGCGTTCGAACGCGGGACAGAGCGAGACAGTACGTAGATCGGCACGGCGCATGACGAAGGGCCCGTGACCTGCACTGAATGCAGGTCACGGGCCCTTCGTTTCCGTGTGGCGGCGCCAGGGTTCGAACCTGGGTAGGCTAAGCCGGCAGATTTACAGTCTGCTCCCTTTGGCCGCTCGGGCACACCGCCAGGGTTGCTGCCTCTCGAACCGCTTTTCGGCGGTGCTCCGTGGCAACGACGTAAACGATACCCGATGCACAGGGGTGCTTCGCCACCCGATTGACCGGCGCTCGGAGGGGAGGGGGTGGCTAGGCTTATGCGGATGCGGCCCGGGGCCTACACCGGGCTCGGCGGCTGCCCCGACGCACGCCGATACGCAGTGACACGCATCGATACGCATCCCGATACAAGGAGCCACAGGACATGGCCGACTCCAGTTTCGACATCGTCTCGAAGGTCGAGCGGCAGGAGGTCGACAACGCCCTCAACCAGGCCGCCAAGGAGATCTCGCAGCGCTACGACTTCAAGGGCGTGGGTGCCTCGATCGCTTGGTCCGCCGAGAAGATCCTCATGGAGGCGAACTCCGAGGAGCGGGTCAAGGCGATCCTCGACGTCTTCCAGTCCAAGCTGATCAAGCGCGGCATCTCGCTGAAGGCGCTGGACGCCGGTGAGCCGCAGCTCTCCGGCAAGGAGTACAAGATCTTCGCGTCGATCGAGGAGGGCATCTCCCAGGACAACGCGAAGAAGGTGGCGAAGATCATTCGCGACGAGGGTCCCAAGGGCGTGAAGGCCCAGGTGCAGGGGGACGAACTGCGGGTCAGCTCGAAGAGCCGCGACGACCTCCAGGCCGTGCAGGCCCTGCTCAAGGGCAAGGACTTCGACTTCGCGCTGCAGTACGTGAACTACCGGTAGAACCGCGCCTCGCGCGTCCGCCGCGCGCCGGTACGAGGAAGGGTGGGCACCCGTCGGTACCCACCCTTCTCGCCTGCTGGCTGCGGCACGGGGGCGCGCTAGTTGCGCGAGTTGCCGAACAGGATGCGGAAGACGATCAGGAGGACGAGCGCGCCGCCTATCGCCGAGGCCCAAGTAGCGCCGTCGTAGAAGTTCTTGGCGACCGGGTGGTCCAGCCAACGGGCTGAAATCCAGCCGCCGATGAACGCGCCCGCGATGCCGATGATGGTCGTACCGATGAAGCCGCCCGGGTCGCGGCCCGGCAGCAGGAATTTGGCGATGGCTCCGGCCAACAGTCCCAGGATGATCCAGCTGATGATGCCCATGCCGTGAACCTGCCCTCTCGCGCTGTGCTTGCACTGATCCGGAGCTGTGAATTCCGCCCGGACAGGCTGTGTTTCTAGGTCCCTGCGCACGGCCTGTCGCTGCATGTTCCGCCGTGTCGATGAACAGGACGTCACGGATGCGTGTGGTGGTTGCAGGCATCGGTGGCGCGACCCCGTGGTGGTGATCACCGGAGCCCGAGCCCGAGCCCGAGCTGGAGCTGGAGCTGGAGCCGCTCAGGATGCCTGTGCCGTCGTGCGTACGCGGAAGTCGGTCCACGGTGTCGGTTCGGCGTCGCCTTCGTGGTCCTCGTACCAGCCCGTGCCGTCGAGCCAGGAGCGCAGCCAGTCGGCGAGGCTGGGCGCGTCGACGTACCACGCGTGGTCGGCTTCGTCGGCGTTCGGCTCGTAGAGGAGGACCGTGGCCTGCGGGGATCGGCAGTCCACGCACGCGTACATCGCGCAGCCCCAATGGGATATCGGCAGGACGCCCTCGGGCCAGGGCCAGTCCGGGTCCTTGTGTCCGCTCGCGCGGTTGGCGAGGTACTGCGTGACGGCGGCGGACCCGCCGGCCGGCGGGTGGTCGAGCAGGGGCAACAGGCCGTACTCCGGGCCGAATCCGCCGTCTCCTATGCGCGAGTAGAGCACGGCGAGCAGCGGGGGCAGGCGGAAGCCCAGGGCGGCCTCGGCGCGGGTCACCGTGGAGTCGTCCACGGGGGTGGGGAGTGAAGTCCAGCCCAGCGGGAGGGCGTTGCGGGCCTCGGCAGCCACCCGTGTCAGCAGTTGCTGCTCGTTCTCGGTCATGGCTTCATGGTGCCGCGTGCCACTGACAGTCGGTCCGGCCTGTGGACAACCTGGCGGTTGTGGAAAACCTGCTGGTCATGAGCCGGGGGGCGGCCGACGTGGTGCGGTGACGAGCCGTCAGGCCAGGCGGACGTCGACGGCCCTTTCGGCGAGGAAGGCGAGCAGTTCCTCGAACGTCGGCGGGCGTGGGCCTGTGTGCGGGGTGACGCCGAGGCAGGCGCGGGCTACGGCGGCGTCGTGCCAGACAAGGGTGAGGGGTGGCTCGGCGCCCCGGCGCCCACGCAGGCAGTCGTCGAGGGCGCTCAGGCCCCAACCGAAGTATCCGGCCGGGCCGTTCACCGCCTCGCCCAGGGCGCAGAAGAAGCCGGGTGGGTCGGTGATGTGTCTGCCGTCGAGGTGGTAGATGGTGCCCGGCGGTCGGTCAGGGATGGCGCGGGTGTGGGCGTGGGTGTGGGTGTGGGTGTGGGTGTGGGTGTGGTTCGCCAGGGCCGTGTCGAGCCAGAATCGGCGGCCGTCGGCGTCGCAACCGGCCCAGCGGTTGGGCTCGGAGGGGCGGCCCTCGCCCCACAGGTCCCACACCTCCCGGGCCGCGAGCGGTGGCCGTTCCGACCATGGGTCGAGGGTGAGGTCGACCAGGCCATGGCCGCGCGCGGACGGGATCCAGGCCCGTAACTCGCCCTCGGCGGCGGGCTGCACGGACCGGCCGGACGCGTCGATACGCACCACCTTGGCGTGGCCCAAGTCCTCTTCCCCGGCGTCCAGTGCCGCCCTCAGCGCACCGCGCGGGGAGCAGCCCAACAGGCGGAGAGGAGGCTCCAGTTGTTCGGTGCACCCCTCTTGTATGTGGACCAAGTCCCGGCAGCCGCCCCATGGTTGGCCGTCCGCGCCCAGTACCCGATAACCCGGGGACAGGGGCGGGCGCTGTGGATAGTCGTAGGGGTTGTCGTCGGACTGTCTGCCCTCGACGGTGATGTCCCTCAACGACAGGTCACGGGCGCATGGACGGTCGCCTACGACGCGTACGTCCTCCAGCCACCACTCGCCCTCTCCCCCGCCGGTCTTGTCGAGGGTCTCCAGGGTGAGCAGGCCGAGCGGTGCCGAACCGTCGGCACGCGCGCGTGCGAGGGCTGTTCGCAGGTTGCCCTCGGGCGCGCAGCCGAGCAGTTCGTACGTCCCGCGCGCGGGTGGGGGCGGGTCGGCGAAGAGGTCGGCTGCGTCCTCGCACAGGGCCCAGGTCTCCTCGTAGGCGTGCTCGCCGGTGGACTCGGCCCCCTCGTCGTACGACAGCAGGACGTACTTCGGCGCCCCCACCGCTGGCCGCCGTCAGCGGGTGGCGAACGGCTGGTCCGTGGGCACGATTTCGCGGCCCAGGGGGAAAAGCGAGACCGGGATCAGCTTGAAGTTGGCGATGCCGAACGGGATTCCGATGATCGTGATGCACATGGCGATGCCGGTGACGATGTGTGCGAGGGCCAGCCACCAGCCCGCGAGGATCAGCCACAGGACGTTGCCGACGCACGAGGGGGCGCCCGCGTCCCGGCGCTCGACCGTCGTGTACCCGAAGGGCCACAGGGCGTAGACGCCGATACGGAAAGCGGCGATGCCGAACGGGATGCCAATGATGGTGATGCACAGCAGCGCGCCGGCGAGCAGGTACCCGAGGAACAGCCAGAAGCCGCTCAGGACGAGCCAAATGACGTTCAGGATGGTTTTCACTGGGGGCGACCTGCCATCTTCTCGAGCCGGGCGATGCGCTCCGCCATCGGCGGGTGTGTCGAGAACATCTTGGAGAGTCCCTGGCCCGGGCGGAAGGGGTTCGCGATCATCATGTGGCTCGCGGTCTCGATGCGGGGCTCCGGGGGCAGCGGAAGCTGCTTCGTGCCGGCGTCGAGCTTGCGCAACGCGCTCGCGAGGGCGAGGGGGTCCCCGGTGAGCTGGGCGCCGGACGCGTCGGCCTCGTACTCCCTGGAGCGGCTGATGGCCAACTGGATGAGGCTGGCCGCGAGGGGACCCAGGATCATGATCAGCAGCATGCCCAGGATGCCGGGGCCGTCGTCGTCGTTCGAGCGGCCGATCGGGATCAGCCAGGCGAAGTTGACCAGGAACATGATCACCGAGGCGAGAGCGCCGGCGACCGACGAGATCAGGATGTCGCGGTTGTAGACATGGCTGAGTTCGTGGCCGATGACTCCGCGCAGCTCGCGCTCGTCCAGGAGGCGCAGGATGCCCTCGGTGCAGCACACGGCGGCGTTTCGCGGGTTGCGGCCCGTCGCGAAGGCGTTGGGGGCCTCCGTGGGCGAGATGTACAGGCGCGGCATGGGCTGGCGGGCCTGGGTGGAGAGGTCACGGACCATCCGGTACAGGGCCGGGGCCTCGAACTCGCTCACCGGGCGGGCGCGCATCGCGCGTAGCGCCAGTTTGTCGCTGTTCCAGTACGCGTACGCGTTCGTGCCCAGCGCGATCACGACCGCTACGACGAGCCCCGTGCGGCCGAAGAAGCTGCCGATGACGATGATGAGTGCGGACAGTCCCCCGAGGAGAACTGCGGTCCTGAGCCCGTTGTGCCGGCGGTGCACGGTACGCCCTCCAAATCGTGCAGCAGGGGAACCCTTTGCTTGCTGATCTCTGATGCCACCGGTGTCGTGGTGTCACGTCCAGTGGACCCTCCCGTACTGGTCAACGCCAGGCGGGGGGCTCTAGTTCCCTTGTGCGTGCGGCGCCGGGGGTGGGCCGTCCGGGTGAGGACGGTGGTATGTGCCGGTGGCTCAGAAGAGTCCGGTGTCGGCGAAGCGCAGGACGAGTTGGGGTGCTCCGGAGAGGGCGATTCCGAGGGCGCCTGTGAGGGCGAGCGCGGCGGTGAGGGGTGCGGGGACGCGGTGCTTGGCGTGCTCGCCCTCCGGGGCGCGGAACAACAGGGCCGTCCACTGGAGGTAGTAGAAGAGCGCGATCACCACGTTGACGGCCATGACGACCGCGAGCCAGCCCAGGCCCGCGTCGACGGCCGCCGAGAAGACGGTGACCTTGGCGAAGAGACCGATGACGCCGGGCGGCAGTCCGGCGAGGCACAGCAGGAAGAAGGCCAGAAGCAGGGCTGCGAGCGGGTTCGACGCGTACAGGCCGCGGTAGTCGCTGACGCGATTGAGTGCTCTTCTACGGCCCACCAGTGCGGCCACCGCGAAGGCGCCGAGGTTCACGGCGGCGTACATGAGGGCGTAGGCGACGGTGGAGCCGATCGACTTCTGGGCGTCCTTGGAGTACGCGGCGGCGGCGATCGGCACCAGGAGGTAGCCGGCCTGACCGACGGAGGACCAGGCGAGCAGCCGTACCGCGCTGTACGCGCGCGTGGCCTGCTGGCGCAGGGCGCCCAGGTTGCCGACCGTCATGGTGAGGGCGGCCAGTGCGGCGAGTGCCGGGCCCCACACGTCGGCGTACGACGGGAAGGCGACGACGGTGAGGAGGATCAGGCCGGAGAAGCCGACCGCCTTGCCGACGACCGACAAGTAGGCGGCGATCGGGAGGGGCGCCCCTACGTAGGTGTCGGGTACCCAGAAGTGGAAGGGGACCGCTGCCGTCTTGAAGGCGAAGCCGATGAGGGTGAGGGCGACGCCGGTCTGGGCGAGGGTGTGGAACTGGCCGTCGACGTGCTGGATGCGGTCGGCGATCCGGGTGAGGTACAGGGTGCCTGTGGTGGCGTACACGAAGCTGACGCCCATCAGGCTGACCGCGGTCGCGGTGACCGAGGACAGGAAGAACTTGAGGGCCGCTTCGGCGGACTTCTTGTCGCCGTGCCGGATGCCGACGAGGGCGAAGGCGGGCAGGGAGGCGACCTCCAGGGCGACGATCAGGGTCGCGAGGTCTCGGGAGGCGGGCAGGAGAGCGGCGCCCGCGGCGGAGGACAGAAGCAGGAACCAGTACTCCCCTTCGGGGAGTCCCTTGTCGGCGTCCTTCAGGGTGGTGATCGACAGGAGGGCCGCGAGGAGGGCGCCGCCGAGGACCAGGAACTGGATGACCAGGGTGAAGCGGTCCGCCGTGTAGCTGCAGGCGGTCGCGTCGCCGGTGAGGCAGAAGGTGGCGCGGTCGCCGTCCAGGAGGGGCAGCAGCATGAATGCGGAGGCTGCCAGGCCCGCGACCGACACCCAGCCCAGGAGCGCTTTTCTGGCCTCCTGGAGGAACAGGTCGGCGACGAGGACCACCAGGCCGACGACCGCCGTGATGGTGGGCGGTGCGATCGCGAGCCAGTCGACGGACTGGACCATCGACTCCGCGAGAGGCTGGGCCAGGGCGCTCATCGGGTGCCTCCTGCGAGGAGCTGCTGCACGGCCGGGTCGGTCAGGCCGAGGAGTGCCTTCGGCCACAGGCCGGCGGCGACGGTGAGGGCGACGAGCGGGGTCCAGGCCGCGAACTCGTACGTCTGGACGTCGGCGAGCTTCGGCGCTTCCTGCGCCACGGCGCCCATGCAGACGCGGCGGACCACGGCGAGCATGTACGCGGCGGTCAGCAGGGTGCCGAAGGCCGCGATCGCCATGAAGGTGAGGAACGCGGGGCGGCTGAGGCCTGCGGCGGGCTTGAACGCGCCGAACAGCGCCAGCATCTCGCCCCAGAATCCCGCGAGTCCGGGCAGTCCCAGCGAGGCGACGGCTGCGAAGGCGAGCAGGCCGCCGAGGCGTGGTGCCTTGCCGTAGAGGGCTGCGCCGGTCTCCTCTGCGAGGGTGTCGAGGTCGGTGCTGCCCGTGCGGTCCTTGAGGGCGCCGACGAGGAAGAACAGGAGGCCGGTGATGAGGCCGTGGGCGATGTTGGCGAACAGCGCGCCGTTCACGCCGGTCGGGGTCATCGTCGAGATGCCGAGCAGGACGAAGCCCATGTGGCCGACGGACGAGTAGGCGATGAGGCGCTTGAGGTCGCCCCTCGCGCCCTGTCTGGCGAGGGCGAGGCAGGCCAGGGAGCCGTAGATGATCCCGACGACGGCGAAGGCGGCGAGGTACGGCGCGAAGGTGTGCATGCCGTCAGGGGCGATCGGCAGCAGGATGCGGACGAACCCGTACGTGCCCATCTTGAGCATCACGCCGGCCAGCAGGACCGAGCCGACGGTCGGGGCGGCGGTGTGGGCGTCGGGCAGCCAGCTGTGCAGCGGCCACATCGGCGTCTTGACCGCGAGCCCGATCCCGATCGCCAGAACGGCGATGACCTGCACGGATGTGGACAGCGACCGGCCGTTGTCAGTGGCGAGTGCCACCATGTCGAATGTGCCCGCCTTGATTCCGATCAGGAGCAGGCCGAGCAGCATGACGACGGAGCCGAGCAGCGTGAAGAGGATGAACTTCCAGGCGGCCTGGGTCCGTTGGGCACCGCCCCAGCGGGCGATGAGGAAGTACATCGGGATGAGCACGGTCTCGAAGGCGAGGAAGAAGAGGATCAGGTCGAGGACGGCGAAGGTGGCGAGGGTGCCGGACTCCAAGACGAGGATCAGGGCGACGAATGCCTTCGGGGACGGGCCCGCAGGCATCTTGAAGTAGGAGTAGAGCGCGCAGAGGAAGGTCAGCAGCGCGGTCAGGACCAGGAGGGGGAGGGAGATGCCGTCGATGCCGAGGTGGATGCGCACGCCGAGTGCGGGGATCCAGCTGATGTCGGTCGTGGCCTGCATCTTCGACGGATGGGCGTGGTCGAAGCCGAGCGCGAGGACGATCGCGGCGATGAGGATAACGCCGGTCACGGTGACGCCGTGCCGTAGTACGGCCTGCTCGGGCGACCTCCCCTTCAGCCCGGGCGGAGCGGGCAGCAGAGCGGTGACGGCGCCGAGGAGCGGGCCGACGACGATGAACGCCAGAAGGACCTGCATCACGGACTCGTTGATATCGATCACGCCTGCTCACGCTCCCGTGGCGACGAGGAGGACGGCGACCGTCAGGACGACGGTGCCGGCGAGCAGCGCGCTCACATAGGTCTGCAGATTGCCGGTCTGGGCGCGCCTGACGGCGGCTCCGAGCAGGCGGGGCAGGGTGCCCGCACCCCGTACGTAGGTGTCGACGACCTCGCGGTCGAGGAACCGGACGAGACTCGCCGCGGCCAGCACCGGGCGGACGAACAGGGCCGCGTAGACGGCGTCCAGGTGGAAGCCGGTGGCCGCGTGGCGGTGCAGCGGGCCGAGCAGGAGGCGGCCCGGATCCGCCGGGTCGGGTGCCGATGCCACGTCTCCGTAGGCGGGCGTGTGGCTCGCGATGGCCTCGGCCTCGACGAGTCCGGCATCGCCCTCCGGGTGGGCCGCGACGGCACCCAGCGGTGCGCGGGCCACGAGCGCGGTGGTGTGCCGCCAGGCGCCGTAGGTGAGGATGCCGCCGACGAGGGCGACGCCCGTGCCCAGCACCGAGGTGGTGAGCGTCGGGGTCAGGTCGCGGCCGTCGAACCAGTCGGGGAGCACGCGATAGGCGAGTCCGCCCAGGGCGAGGGACGGGACGGCGAGCACCCACAGCACGGCGTTCATCGCCACGGGCTGCCTGCCGTGGTCGGGGGCTTCAACTCCCCGTCCGTGGAAGGCGAGCAGCCACAGGCGCGTCGCGTACGCGGCGGTGAGGAGGGCGGCGAGCAGGCCGGCGACGAGGACGATCCAGCCCGCGACGCCGGGGATGTGCGCGGTGTCTCCGGTGGCCGCGTGTTCGGCGGCGCCGAGGACGGACTCCTTGGAGAAGAAGCCGCTGAAGGGCGGGATCGCGGCGAGCGCGAGGAGCGCCACGGTCATCGTCCAGAAGGCGTCGGGGACGCGGGCGCGCAGGTTGCCCATGCGGGACATGGCGGCCAGCGAGTTGGTGCCGGAGGCGTGGATGACCACGCCGGCCGCGAGGAAGAGCAGCGCCTTGAAGGCGCCGTGGGACAGGAGGTGGAAGACGGCGGCACCGCGGTCGCCGACGGCCAGGGCGCCGGTCATGTAGCCGAGTTGGCCGATCGTCGAGTAGGCGAGGACGCGTTTGATGTCGTCCTGGGCGAGCGCGGCGAGACCCGAGCCGGCCATCGTGACGGCGGCCATGACGGCGAGGACGACCATCGCGGCCGAGGAGGCCTCGAAGACCGGGAGGAGACGGGCGACGAAGTAGACACCGGCGGCGACCATCGTCGCGGCGTGGATCAGCGCGGAGACGGGAGTGGGACCGGCCATCGCGTCGGGGAGCCACGTGTGCAGCGGAAACTGCGCCGACTTGCCCGCCACGCCGGCCAGGAGCAGCAGGGCGATCAGCGTCGGGTGGTGCAGCCCGCCGTTCGCGACGGTGCTCAGGACCTTGGTGATGCGGAAGGACCCGGCGTCGGTCGCGAGCGCGAACAGGCCGATCAGGAAGGGGACATCGCCGAGTTTGGTGACGAGGAAGGCCTTGATGGAGGCGGCGCGGGCCTCCGGGGTCTCCCAGTAGTGGCCGACGAGGAAGTAGGAGCAGATGCCCATGACTTCCCAGCCGACCAGCAGCACGATCAGGTCGCCGGAGTAGACGACGAGAAGCATCGCGGAGGTGAAGAGGGAGACGAGCGCGGCGTACGAGGGGTAGCGCGGGTCGTCGCGCAGGTAGCCCGTCGAGTAGATCTGCACACAGGTCGCGACGAAGGCGACCAGGACGGCGACGAGGGCGGCGAAGCCGTCGATGTGCAGGGCGAGTTCGACGGGGACCGAGCCGGTGGGCGTGAGTTCGGTGGCGGAGTCGATGGCCGCGTCGCCGCCCTGGCGTACGGCGACGACCGCGGCCGGCGCGAGCGCGGCGAGCGTCGGCAGGACGGCGAGCGGACGGACGTAGCCGGGGGCGATGCGGCCCAGGAGCAGGCCGGCCGCGGCGCCCAGGAACGGGAGGAGGGGGACGAGGACGGCGAGGGTGGTCGTGGTCACGCGGTGGCCTCAGCCTTCTCGGCCGCGGGGGGCTCGGTGCCGTCGCTGTCAGAGCCGCCGGGACTGGACCCGCCGGTGCTGTCGGAGCCGCCGGGATTGGCGCCGCCGGGGCCGTCCGGACCGTCGGATTCGTGGCCCTCGGCGGTGTCGCGGAACTTGTCGATGTCCGAGGTACCGCGGCCGCGGTAGACGGCGAGGACGATCGCCAGGCCGATGCCGATCTCGGCGGCGGCGATGGCGATGGTGAACAGGGTCAGGGCCTGGCCGGAGTGCAGTTTCTCCTCGGCGGTCCTGCTGAGCCAGACGTCGAAGGCGACCAGGTTCAGGTTGACGGCGTTGAGCATCAGCTCGACCGACATCAGGACGAGGATCGCGTTGCGGCGGGCGAGGACGCCGTAGATGCCCGTGCAGAAGAGGAGGGCGGCGAGCACGGCGGGATAGACGAGGTGCATCAGCGGGCTCCCTTCTGCTCGGTGGCGTTGTTCCGCTCAGTGGAGTTGTTCTGCTCGGTCAGGTTCCGCTCGGCCGAGTCATTTCGCTCGGTCGGGTCGTTCCGCTCGGTCGGGTCGTTCCGCTCTGACCGGGTGTTCCGTTCGGTCCGGTTGTCCCGCCTGGTCGGATCGTTGCCTTGAGACCGGCTATTTCGCCTGAACGTGTGATTACGGGAATCCGGGACGGATGGGGAACTACCGGTCGTGCGCCGGGAGTTCACAGGGGGAGAGCTCAGCTCCGACTTCGTCTTGCGGGACAGGACGATCGCGCCGACCAGGGCCGCGAGGAGGAGGACGGAGAGGGCCTCGAAGGGGAGGACCCAGTTCTGGAACAGGCTCGCGCCGGTCACCGCGGTCGAGCCGGCGGCCGGGCCGTCCAGGTCCATCCAGGTCGCGCGGAAGGCGTCGACGACGACCCAGACCAGGGCCGCCGCGGCGGCGACGGCCACGGCTAGGGCGGCACAGCGGTTCCCTGAGTCCGCGTCCGGGGAGCGGCCGATGGGGGCCTTGGTGAGCATCAGACCGAAGAGAAGGAGGACGACGACGGAACCGACATAGATGAGGACCTGCACCCAGGCGATGAACTCGGCGGCGAGCAGGAGGTATTCGACGGCCAGACCCCCGAGGGTCACCACGAGCCACAGGGCGGCGTGCACCAGCTGCTTGGTGGTGACGGTGACGAGGGCGGCGCCGAAGGTGACCAGGCCGACGAGGAGGAAGGCGATCTCTACGCCGGTCGGGGAGAGGAAGCCGTGGGTGTGGGGGGCGGCGGCGGCTGCCGTGGCGGTCACGGCGACGGTATCGGCGAGGGTCACGACTCTCCCTCCGGCGGCTCGGTGGGGTCGACGGGGTCGGTCTGCGCGGTCTCTGCGGTCGCTGCGGATTCCGCGGTCTGCATAGCCTCCGCGGCTTCCGCGGCCTGGGCTGCCTGAATCGCGGCCAGCTTCTCGGCGGTCTTGTGGGCGGCGGCGATCTCCTTGGGTTCCTCGGCGGCGGGGTCGAGGGCGGGTGGGGCCGGGACGGTCCACATCCACTCGCGGAGCTTGTCGCGTTCGTGGGTGAGTTCGTGGATGTCGGTCTCGGCGTACTCGAACTCCGGGGACCAGAACAGCGCGTCGAAAGGACAGACCTCGATGCAGATACCGCAGTACATGCACAGGGAGAAGTCGATGGCGAAGCGGTCTAGGACGTTGCGGCTGCGCTCGCGGCCGCCGGGGGCCGCCGCCGGGACCGTCTCCTTGTGGGAGTCGATGTAGATGCACCAGTCGGGGCACTCGCGGGCGCAGAGCATGCAGACCGTGCAGTTCTCCTCGAACAGGCCGATAACTCCCCGGGTGCGGGGCGGGAGGTCGGGCTGGGTGTCCGGGTACTGCTCGGTGACGGTCTTCTTCGTCATCGTCCGGAGGGTGACGGCCAGGCCCTTGGCCAGACCGGAGCCGGGGATCGGGGCCATTAGAGGAACACCACCTTCACGATGCCGGTGAGGGCGATCTGAGCGAGGGAGAGGGGCACGAGGAGGGTCCAGGAGAGTTTCTGGAGCTGGTCCTCGCGCAGGCGGGGATAGGTGACGCGGAGCCAGATGACGACGAAGGCGAGGAGCGCGGTCTTCAGCAGGGTCCACACCCAGCCGAGGCCGTCCGCGCCCCAGGGGCCGTGCCAGCCGCCCAGGAAGAGGACGGTGGTCAGGCCGCACAGGACGACGATTCCGGCGTACTCGGCGAGGAGGAAGAGGGCGAAGCGGAGACCGGTGTACTCGGTGTAGGCGCCGAAGATGATCTCGGAGTCGGCAACGGGCATGTCGAAGGGAGGTCGCTGGAGTTCCGCCAGGCCCGCCACGAAGAAGACGATCGCGCCGACGATCTGCCAGGGCAGCCACCACCAGTGGAAGGCGTCGAGGATGCCGGGGAGGGAGACCGTGCCCGCTGCCATCGCCACGGAGGCGGCGGTGAGCAGCATGGGGAGTTCGTAGGCGAGGAGCTGTGCGGCGGTGCGGAGGCCGCCGAGGAGGGAGAACTTGTTGGCGGAGGCCCAACCGGCCATGAGGGAGCCGAGGACACTCACGCCCATCACCGCGAGGACGAAGAAGATGCCCGCGTCCAGGACCTGGCCGACGGCGCCCTCGCTCGGGCCGATGGGGATGGCGAGGAGGACGAGCAGGTACGGGAGGAGGGCGACGGCGGGGGCGAGTTGGAAGATACGGCGGTCCGCGCCCGCCGGGACGATGTCTTCCTTCTGGGCGAACTTCACGCCGTCCGCGACGAGTTGGGCCCAGCCGTGGAAGCCGCCGGCGTACATGGGGCCGAGGCGGCCCTGCATGTGGGCCATCACCTTGTGCTCGGTCTGACCGACGATCAGGGGGAAGGTGAGGAAGACGACGAAGACGATCAGGAGTCGCAGGGCGACGTCGAGCACGTCGTTCACTGCGGGCCTCCTGCGGGGGTGTCGGGAGTTGAGGGCTGGGGAGTTGAGGGTTGGGGAGTTGGGTTTTCGGGGGTGGGGCCTTCGCGGGTGGGGTCTTCGGTGGTGGGGGGCGAATCGGTCCGTTCAACTGCGTCCGAGTCAGGTGCAGTTGTGGCCGAGTCCGGCTCGGTGGCGTCCGAGTCCGGCTCGGTGGCGTCCGAGTCCGGCTCCGTGGCGGGCGGGGCTGGCTCCGTGGCGGGCGGGGCTGGCTCAATTGCAGGCGAGTCGGCTTCGGCTGTCGGTCCGTCGGCCGGCCTCTTGGCAGGGCTCGGATTCGGTTCGGGCTCGGGCTTGGCCTCGGGCTCGGGTTCGGACGCGGGCTTGGACTCCGGCTCGGGCTCGGGCTTGGCCTCGGGCTCGGGTTCGGACGCGGGCTTGGACTCCGGCTCGGGCTCGGGCTTGGACTCCGGCTCGGGCTCGGGCTTGGACTCCGGCTTGGCTTCAGGCTCAGGCTCGTCGAAGGCTGGGCGGGCGTTGTGCCACGGTGCGTCTGCGCTGCGGGGAGCAGTGGGGGGCTGGGCGGTGCTGCCCTCTCGTGCCGGTGCCGGTCCCTGTGACGGTTCCGCCGCAGGTGTCGATTCCGGTTCCGCCGCAGGTGCCGGTGCCTGCGCCGGTGCCGGTGCCGGTGCCTGCGCCTGTTGCGATGCCGAGCCGCCGCTCGCGCTGCGCGACCGGCGAGAGGGTGCCGCGCCCGTCCCCTGTTGACTCGCCGAGCCCTCCGAGGCGCTGCGTGCGCGGCGCGGCGCAGCCGGGGTTCCCGAACCCTGCTCCCCGCGACCGGTACTGGACCCGTCACCGGTCTCCCGGTCGGGGCCCTCGCCCTGCCCCTGGCTCACCGAACCCTCGCTCGCGCTACGCGCCCGGCGCGCCCCCGCAGGCGGCACCGCGGGGGCGTGAACACCCTCGGCCGACTGAGCCTGACCCTGCCCCTTGGTCGACGGCACCGCACCCTCACTCGCCGGTGCTGCCCCCTCAACCGACGACGCTTCCCTCCCGGCCGACGGCACCGCGCCTCCAGCCGACGACGCTGCACTCCCAACCGACGGCGCCTCACCCTCAGTTGGTGGCGCCTCGCCCCCAGCCGATGACACCGCACCCTCAGCAGTCGGCGTTGCACTCCCAACCGACGGCGCCTCACCCCCGGTTGGTGGCACCGCGTCCCCAGCAGATGACACCGCACCCTCAGCAGTCGGCGTTGCACTTCCAGCCGGCGGCACCGCACCCCCAACCGAAGGCACTTCACCCCCAGCCGACGCCCCCTGACTCACCGACCCCTCCGAAGCCGAACGGGCCCGCCGCACAGGGCGATCGCCAGCCGCACGTACCGGACCGTCACCCGCCGCAGGTGCGGGAGACTCACCCCCCGAACGTCCCGGAGACTCGCCCGCCCCACGCACCGGACGTTCACCCTCCGCCCGTACCGCACGCTCCCCCGCCCCACGCACCGGACGCTCGCCCGCCGCCCGTGCCGCACCCCGGGCAGGGCGAGCCGGGGCCGCAGGGAGTTGGCCCTTCAACGGGCCCCACTCGTTCGGGTCGGGGACGCCGGGCGGGAGCATCTGGCGGCGTTTGGGGGCGCCGTGGTCGGACTCGCCCGGTTCCTTCGCGCCGGGCCAGGCCTTGGCGACTCGGGCTGCGAGGACGAAGTCCTTGCGGAGGGGGTGGCCTTCGAAGGTTTCCGGGAGGAGGAGGTGGTCCAGTGCCGGGTGGCCCTCGAAGTCGACGCCGAACATTTCATGCGTCTCGCGTTCGTGCCAGGCGGCGCCCGCGTAGACGTCGACGGCGGTGGGCAGTACCGGGGTCTCGTGCGGGACTGTCGTACGGACGAGGAGTCGGCGTACCGGTGACAGCGCCACGACGTGGGCGGAGACGCGGAAGCCGGTGCCGGGTTCGTCGACCGCGCTCAGCCAGTCGAAGTAGGTGCAGCCCAGGTCGTCACGGGCGGTGCGCAGGGCGGTGAGCCACGTGGTGGGAGGTACGTCGACTGTGAGGAGTTCGTAGGACTCCTCGGCCGTGGCCTCCGTACCGAACAGTTCCTCGACCGGAGCGGGCAGCCAACCGACGGCGGTCATCGGGCATCCCCCGACCCGGAGCCGGAGCCGGAGCCCGAGCCGGAGCCCGAGTCGGAGCCCGAGTCGGAGCCCGAGTCGGAGTCGGAGCCGGAGCCGGAGCCCGAGCCGGAGCCGGAGCCGGAGTCCAAGCCCGAGTCGGAGCCCGAGTCGGAGGACGGACCCGAACCTGAGCCCGCACCCGCCGACCCTGACTCCGCGCCCGCACCCGCACCCTCGCCCTCCGAGCCCGCACCGGCCGAGCCCGGCCCCCCACCAGCCACCTGCACCGTTCCCGACACCGGTTCCGGCACCGGAGCCGGAGCCGACACCAACCCGCTCTGCAGCGCCGCCGTAGAAGCCCGGCCCCCCGACACCCCATACCGCTCCCCCAGCGACTCCCGGGCGATCTTCTCCTGGAGTTTGAGGATGCCCTGGAGGAGGGCTTCGGGGCGGGGTGGGCAGCCGGGGACGTAGACGTCGACCGGGATGATCTGGTCGACGCCCTTCGTGACCGAGTACGAATCCCAGTACGGGCCGCCGCAGTTGCTGCACGCGCCGAAGGAGATGACGTATTTGGGCTCGGGCATCTGCTCGTAGAGGCGTTTCACGGCCGGGGCCATTTTGTCCGTGACCGTGCCGGAGACGACCATCAGGTCGGCTTGGCGCGGGCCCGGCGCGAAGGGGATCACGCCGAGGCGGATGAAGTCGTGGCGGGCCATGGACGCGGCGATGAACTCGATGGCGCAGCAGGCTAGGCCGAAGTTGAAGACCCAGAGGGAGTAGCGGCGGCCCCAGTTGAGGACCACCTTCATCGGTTCGGGGGCGAGGCGGGCGAGGGCGCCCAGGCGTTTCGGCTCGGGGAGGTACACCGGCTCCGGCGAAGAATGAGCCGGGGAAGAGGCCGGGGAAGCCGGGGAAGAGGAAGAGGCCGAAGTCATGTCTGGCGTCACGTCCATGCCAGGACGCCCTTCTTGTATGCGTACAGCAGGCCCACGGTCAGGAAGCCGAGGAAGATGAACATCTCGACGAGGGTGGTCGCGCCGTAGCCCGGCGCGGCGAAGACCGTGGCCCAGGGGAAGAGGAAGATCGAGTCGACGGCGAAGATGACGTACAGGAACGCGTAGACGTAGTACCGGACTTGGGTGTGGGCCCAGCCCTCGCCGACGGGGTCGACGCCGCACTCGTACGTCAGGAGTTTCTCGGGGGTGGGGACGACCGGGCGCAGCAGGCGGCCCGCGCCGAAGGCCACGGCGACGAAGAGCACGCCGACGACGGCGAGCAGTCCCACGACGGAGTAGGACCGGAAGTAGTCCGCCGCGACGACCACGGTCGGTTCCCGCAAGGTCCCCAAGGTGTCCGGCAAGGTCCCCGGCAACATCTCCCGCAAGTCCGACCCCTCCTCATCCTTGGCGACCGACCACCGGCGACCGGCAGTTCGGCCCGATACGCCGCCGCCACACCGCCGCTACCCCGGTGACCCATGTGAACTCTGTGTTCGACGATCTGTACGCACGGGAGTCTAGGCCCTGTTAAAGGGACGGTAAGCAGCCCGTCACGCCTTGAGCTCCCCCTGAGATCACCCTGAGATGCCGTGGTGGGGTTTTCCCCAGCAGACCCGGGCGGCGGACCTCATGGCGCTGGGGCGCGTCGCGCGGCACGCTGGCCCATATGACCGTACGCATTCCCTACGCCGACCCGGCGGCACCCGGCGGCGAGCTCGACGAGCCGTTGCCGCCGGCCCGCTTCGCCTACGACAGACACACCTGGAAGGAGATCGCACATCTCCTGACAAACCTGCCGGTGTCGGTGTTCGGCTTCGTCTATGTGGTGACGATGCTCTTCATCAGCGCCGGGCTGACCGTCACCGTGGTCGGGTTTCCGCTGCTCGCGCTGGGGTTGATGGGCGAGCGGCTGATCGGGAAGTTCGAGCGGGGCCGGGCCCGGCGGCTGCTCGGGGTGCGGATCGACGAGCCGAGCCCGTTGCCGTGGCGCAAGGGCGGCGGGCTGCTGCAGCGGGTGTGGATGGCGCTGAAGGATCCGGTGGGCTGGCGGACGGTGCTGTACGACGGGATGCGGTTGCCGTGGGGCATCGTGACCTTCACCATCACGCTGACCTCGCTGTTCGTGCTGTGGCCGGTGCTGCCGTTCATCGCACGCGGGCTGGCGAACGCGGACCGCGCGATGGTGCGCGGCCTCCTCTCCCCCTCCGACGAGTTGGAACGCCGTATCGCCGAGCTCGAATCCGACCGGGGTGTCGTGGTCGACACGGCGGCGGCGGATCTACGGCGGATCGAGCGCGATCTGCACGACGGGGCGCAGGCCCGGCTGGTCAATCTGGCCATGGGGCTGGGGCTGGCCAAGGAGAAGCTGCTGGAGGGCCAGGCCGACGAGCAGGTCGCCGCGATGGTCGACGAGGCGCACGGCGAGGTGAAACTCGCGCTGCAGGAGCTGCGGGATCTGGCGCGCGGGATCCATCCCGCTGTCCTCACGGACCGCGGGCTGGACGCCGCTCTGTCCTCCGTCGCCTCGCGCTGCACGGTGCCGGTGAAGGTGACCGCCGATCTGGGCGCGCGCCCGGCGGCCGCCATCGAGGGGATCGCGTACTTCACCGTCTCCGAGCTGCTGCAGAACATCAGCAAGCACAGCGGTGCCCGTACGGCGTCGGTGGACGTGTGGCGGTCGGAGGACCGGCTGCTCATCCAGGTCTGGGACGACGGCCGCGGCGGCGCCAACCTCGACGGCGGCACCGGCATGCGCGGCCTCGCCGACCGACTAGGCGCCGTCGACGGCCTCTTCGTCCTCGACTCCCCACCCGGCGGCCCGACGACCGTCACGGCGGAGCTGCCATGGCGGGAGCGGACCGCCTAGCCGGGCGACCAGAGACAGCGCCCCCACCCCACACGCCTCCACAACCGCACCGGCATGCGCGGCCTCGCCGACCGACTCGGCGCGGTCGACGGCCTGTTCGTCCTCGACTCCCGCCCGGCGGCCCTAGGACCGTCACCGCGGAACTGCCCTGGCGCGAACGGACCACCGAGCCGAGCCGGGGGTAGCGAGGCCGGAGGCGCAGGGAAGCCGGGCGCAGGGAAGCCGAGGTCGGACGTAGGGAAGCCGGGGTAGGGAAAACCCCCCTCCCGAGAGGCCGACGGACTCCATGGTTCGCGGACCTGCGGTCGAGCAGTCTGGAGATACGACAGCACGGCTGGCACGGCTGCGGAAACGAGTAGAACGGGACGACGTCAATGGCCACGGAGTACGGGCAGGGGTACGGAACGCACGGCACGTTCGACCTCGACGAGAGGCGCCGGCACCGGTTGCCGACCGCGCTGCGCGCACCCCTGGAGGCGCGCAGCTGGCGGGAGTTCGGATACGTCCTGCTGAGCCTGCCGATCAGCATCCTGCTCTTCACCTACGCGGTCACGATGGTGTCGCTCGGTGCGGGCCTGCTGATCACGTTCCTCGGTGTGCCGGTCCTGGCGGCCGCGCTGGCCGGCTGCCGCGGTTTCGGCGCGCTGGAGCGGGCGCGGGCACGGCGGCTGCTCGACCTGGACGTCGCCGACCCCGAGCCGCTGCGCATGAAGAAGCACGGCCCGATGGCCTGGATGGGCGCCGTCCTCAAGAGCGGCACGTCCTGGCGCCACCTGCTGTACGCGGTGCTGCACTTCCCGTGGGCGGTCTTCTCCTTCGTCGTCGCCCTCAACTTCTGGGCCTACGGCTGGGCCCTGCTGACGTACCCGCTGTGGTTCTGGGTGTTCCCGATGTACGGCGGGCAGGGCGGCCTCCAGCTCTACGGTGACGAGCACCACCAGATCTATCTGGACAACCCCTTCGAGATCACCGTGACCGCGCTGGTGGGACTGCTGTTCACGCTGGCCACGCCGTGGATCGTGCGGGCACTGACGATGGTGGACCGGCTGATGGTGCACGGGCTGCTCGGACCGTCGACGCTGGCGACGCGGGTCGTGGAGCTGGAGTCGGACCGGGGTGTCGTGGTCGACACGGCGGCGGCGGATCTACGGCGGATCGAGCGCGATCTGCACGACGGGGCGCAGGCTCGGCTCGTAGCGCTGGCCATGGATCTGGGGCTGGCGAAGGAGAAGCTGACCGAGGACCCGCAGGCCGCGGCGCGCATGGTGGGCGAGGCGCACGGCGAGGTGAAGACGGCGCTGCAGGAACTGCGGGATCTGGCGCGCGGGATCCATCCGGCGGTGCTGACGGACCGCGGGCTGGACGCGGCCCTGTCGTCCGTGGCCTCGCGGTGCACGGTGCCGGTACAGGTGGAGGTGGACCTGCCGGCGCGGCCGGCGGCGGCGATCGAGGGGATCGCGTACTTCACCGTCTCCGAGCTGCTGCAGAACATCAGCAAGCACGCGAAGGCGACCTGGGCCGCGGTGGACGTGTGGCGGGTGGAGAACCGGCTGATGTTGCAGGTCGTGGACAACGGGGTGGGCGGTGCGGATGCCTCCGGCGGTTCGGGGCTGGCCGGTCTTGCCGGGCGGCTCGGTGCGGTGGACGGGATCCTGGTGGTGGACTCGCCGGTGGGTGGGCCTACCCGGATCACGGCGGAGCTGCCCTGGCGGGGTTGAGCGGACGAAGTCGACGGGGGCGTGGGGGGGGGGGGGTGGCACCCGCCCCCCCCCGTGGCGGGGGGGTTGGGTGGGGGTGGCGGGGGGGGTGCCTCCCGAAATAGAACCCCCCAAATACAATGGCCCCGA